>JAPDPQ010000009.1 GCA_034506395.1 candidate division KSB1 bacterium
GCAATTTCATCTCTCTGAAGAGGCAGAGAAGCGGGTGCGGAAGAAATTCCGTGACCCAAATGCGCTGCCCAAAATTTTGATCGTGACCGAAAAGCTGCTCACGGGCTTTGATGCGCCTGTGCTCTACTGCATGTATCTGGACAAGCCGATGCGGGATCATGTGCTGTTGCAGGCCATTGCCAGGGTGAATCGGCCGTACGAGGCTGAGGGCAAGGGCAAGCCGTGCGGCCTGGTGCTGGATTTTGTGGGCATCTTTGCGAATCTGGAGAAGGCGCTGGCGTTCGACTCGCAGGACATCGAGGGCGTGGTGCGGGACATCGAGCTTCTGAAAGTGGATTTCGGCCAGAAGATCGAGTTCGCCCGTGAACATTATCTGTCGGTCATTCGGGGCCATTATGGCGACAAAGCGGTGGAGGCGGTGCTGGTCCATTTTCAAGATGAGACGATCAGGCAGGAGTTCTATCAATTTTTCAAGGGGCTGTCCGAGAGCTACGACATCATCTCGCCTGATGCGTTTCTGCGGCCGTACATCAACGACATGGAGACGCTGGCACGGATGTATCGGATGCTGCGGGAGGCGTACGAGCCTGGGATCGATGTGGATCGGGATTTCTCCAAAAAGGTAGCGCAACTGGTGCAAGAGCACACGTCGGGTGGCCGCATTCGGGATACCATCGAGGTCTATCAGATCAATGACCGAACGCTGGAATTGATTGAGCAGAGCCAGGTTTCGGACACGGAGCGGGTGTTCAACTTGTTGAAGAGCATCGAGAAAGAGGTGCGGGAGCATGTTGGGGCGCAGCCCTATCTCAAATCCATCGGCGAGAAGGCGGCGCTGATCATCGAGCTGTTCAAGAGCGGGCAGAAGCAGACGCTGGAGGCGCTGGAGGAGCTGAAAAAATTGATCGTCGAAATCAATGAAGCGAGGGCTGAGCAACAGGCGAAAAATTTGCCGAAGGAGATTTTTTCGATCTACTGGGTGTTGAAGAATGAGGGGATTGGTTCGCCCGAGGCCTGCGCCAATCAGATGATCGAGACGTTCCAGCGCTATCCCCATTTCCGCACCAGCTCGGCGCAGGAGCGGGAGGTGAGGAGCAAGCTTTTTTCGGTGTTGGTGAAAAGCGGGCTGAAAGACATGGAGCGGGTAAAAGCGATCAGCGAGACCATCATGCGGGTGCTGAAGGGGGATTCGGTGTAAAGCTTTCGATAGCACACGGATGAGACGGATGAGGCGAAGTGGCACGATTTTTTAGCTCGTTCTTTCCTTTTGAAGAGACCGAAAGAAATACTCGATAAGACGATGTTAATGATTTTTATTCCAATCCAATGATGGCTAATGAAAATATTATTAACCTTAGTAGCAGAGCTGATTCAAGAATGCATGAACCTTATTAGCTTATTAGGATTACTACCTAAAAGAAAAATAAGCCAATAAGGTTTAGTCGCTGTTGTTCATCATCAACTACTAAGGTTTATAAGGTTTAATCGGATTGATCCATCAATCTTTGTGGATCCATTAATTTAAATTTCAATGAGATTAAAAGGTCTGAATTAGTAAATACAGCTATCAAAAATCCGTGTTAATCAGTGTGATCCGTGTCATCCGTGGGCTATTATCAATTCAATTGAAAAGCGAAAGCAGAGCAAATCATGATCGCAGCCAGTGAATTCAAACAGGAAGTATCGAGCTGGGCGCAGCAGGTCGGCGTGGTAGTGAAAGAGATTCACCTGCGCCAGATGAAACGCAAATGGGGCAGTTGCTCGTCCCGAGGGCGATTGACGTTCAACAGCGAGATTCTGCATCTGTCGCATAACGAGCGGCTGGAGAAGGTGCTGCATGAGTTGCTGCATTTGAAATATCCAAATCACGGGTTGATGTTTCAGCGGATGTTTGAAGTGTTTTGGCAGAAATTAAAAGGAGAAAGCTGAAAAACTGATCGGTAGCTGATATTGACTGTTCAGGGCTAAAGTCGTTACTGATCGGTCCTTGCAAGTGATCGGTCAGTAGAACCATTGAATAAAGATGCTAAGAAGACAAAGATGAAAACCTATGATGAATTTGTGATCCTCAGTTCTCCGGCTCAGGTCATTGCCAGCGCTGCCAATCTGATTGCCCAAAATGTGCCCCAGGGTTCGCATTTGAATCGACGAAAAGATGGCGCCGACGCTAAAGGGAAATGGGTGCATTTTAAAAGTGATTATGGACTTTTTCACAATTGCGAAGTGATGGTGAAGGCGGTTCGATGCCAGAATCAGGCTGGCACGGCTGTTACCATCTCGGGCTGCGAATGTGAAAAGATGCAAAAGTTATATCGCAAATTAAGAGATGATCTTTAGCCGGTGAAAATCCTGGTGAATTTTATTCGGCTTGGCAAGGCGATCATATTAAACAGGATATTTTGATCGGTCAGCAGCGTTAAACAGTGGTCAAGCTGGCATAAAAGCGAGCTCAAGATGATGCTCATAGATGCTAATTGAGCAAGCGGGAGGAAGAATTAAAGTGCGCCAACAAGTCCCCTTCTCAAAGCATAAAACACCAAGCAATTGACATTGCATGGCATAAATCAGCGGTAGAAAGGACAACAAATTCATGTAGGCCTAAATCAGATTGATTTTTCATTACAAGAGAGAACAGAATCATGCAAAAAATATTTCATAACCTGCCTGAAGATGCGAAACGATTTCTCAATCAGCACCCGGACGTGGTAGCGATTTTGGTCGATTTCATGGAGCGCAGCCCAGCTTTTGAACCAACTATGGGCGATCTCATTCGAAGCTACCTCCGAATTGTAGATTGTTTTGAGCGAGATGGGAGGCTATTCGTTTGCGGCAATGGTGGAAGCTTTGCCGATAGTCTGCACATTTCGGCAGAGATGATGAAGTCATTTCAGCGTCGGCGCGGCCTTCGTGCCGAGGATCGGAAAAGATTTTTGGGGTTGCCGGATGGAGAGATTTTGGCTGGGGCATTGGAATATGGCCTGCCGGTGATCGTTTTGGGATTGAACGCTTCGCTGCGATCGGCCGTGGAGAACGACATACCAGTGCCGGGGATCGGTTTTGCGCAGGAATTGTTTGCACTGGGCAAAGCAGGTGATGTACTCCTTGGGATCAGTACCAGCGGCAACGCCCGAAACGTCTGTTATGCCATGACCACGGCCCGAGCGATTGGGATGAGCACCATTGCATTAACAGGCCAAACTGGTGGGAAACTGGCTTCGATGGTTGAGATCGCCATTCGCGTGCCAGCCAGCAGCACGCATCGCATTCAGGAGCTGCATTTGCAGGTGTATCATACGCTGTGCGCCATCGTCGAGGCGCATTTTTTTAAAGACGGGAAATGAGCGGGTGCAAATTAGGTATTTGGAATTTCTTTCATGATCGCACAAAAAATTACAACCAGAGACGAACTCGTTCTGATCTGTGATCAGATGCGACGAGAAGGGCGAGTCATCGGTTTTACCTCTGGCGCGTTTGATCTGCTCCATGCTGGTCACGTGGATTTCCTGGAGCAGGCCAGGGCACAGTGCGATCGATTGATCGTCGGCATCAATTCGGATGCGTCAATCCAAAAATATAAGGGACCAACTCGGCCAATCATTTCAGAACGACTGCGGCTGAAAACGGTCGCAGCACTGGAATCGGTGGATTATGTTTTTTTATTTGATGAGCGGCGCAATGCCAAGAACATCGAGCTGCTAAAGCCACATATTTATTTCAAGGCTGGCGATTATACTGCAGAGCAACTGTCCTCCAAACCGCTGATGGAACAAATCGGGGGGGAAGTACGATTAATCCCCGTTAACGAACCGATATCTACCACCGCCATCATCGAGCGGATCCAGCTCCAGGGAGATGGGGATCGATTTGTCGAGGAACAGGAGCGAACAGTTCATTTGAAGCTGAAGCCAACGAAAATGCGACCTGCCGTGTTCCTGGATCGGGATGGCACGATCAATCGCGAGATCGGTTACCTGAGCGAGCCAGAACAATTCGAATTTCTTCCCAACGCGCTCCATGGTTTGAAGAAAATGCAGGACCTGGGATATCGGCTGGTAATTGTCACGAACCAAGGGGGGATAGGGCTTGGATATTTTACCAAAGAGGACTTTTACCGGGTCAATAAAAAGATGCTGGCTGAGGTTTCTCGAGCTGGAATTTTGATCGATAAAATCTATTTCTGCCCCCATAGCAAGGCCGACAATTGCCCATGTCGCAAGCCAGAGCTCGGATTGATCGAACGCGCCAAGGAGGAATTGAATCTCGATCTTTCGCATAGTTTTTTTATCGGTGATAGCGAAATCGATATTGAGACTGGCGTTCGGGCTGGGATGAAAACGATTCTGATCGAAAATGAACGAGTGCCGGCGCTAGAGTCGATGTCCCCCAAGCCGGATTTCATCGTCAAAGATTTGCTGGAAGCGGCAGAGACCATTTTAAAATTAGAGCGGGAATAGCCGATTAGCCGAAGTTTGAGATATCTCAATCGAGCAATGATACAATGAAAGAATTGATTTAATATGGTAGGAATGCTTGAATTTTGCGATAGGAGAGCCATGCGAAATTAGGGACAGGCATTGCTCTGAAAGCAGAGAAATAAATTGGCTCGGAAGCAAAATATGATTGATAAATTGGTTTCGCTGGAACAATTGAAAGGCCTGGTTGATCGATTTCGCTCCGAAGGGAAGCGGATCGCGTGGACCAATGGTTGTTTCGATATCATTCATGCCGGTCATGTGGATTATCTGCAGCGATCGAAGGCTTATGGCGATTATCTGGTAGTGGGGCTGAATAGTGATACTTCCGTAAGGCAACTCAAGGGAGAATTGCGTCCGATTTTTTCAGAACAAGATCGGGCCAAAGTATTATGTGCGCTTAGCCCTGTTGATTTCGTGATCATTTTTTCAGATAAAAGCCCGATCAAAATCATCGAACAGCTCCAACCTGAGTTTTACATCAAAGGAGGGGATTATACCCTCGATACGATTGACCAAGCAGAACGCAAGGTAGTGGAAGGCTATGGCGGCCAAATCGTGCTTTTGCCCATGGTCGCTGGAGTTTCCAGTTCGATTATCGTTGAGAAAATCAAAAAGCTGTCGGATCTGTAGGGGAATGACTCTCCATCCGTGGCCAGAGAAGAATGAAATGAGGGTCAATTTGATTTTAGGCGAATAAATTTATGTCCGAAAAAAATCCATTTGCTGGAAGGTTTTCGACTTCTGAAGAGAAAAGAAATTATGTTTTGAACCTGTTTTCTTCGCTCCCGGATCATTATGATCGCATGAATCGGATCATGTCGCTCGGGTTGGACATGAGTTGGCGCAGAAAATCCATTAAGCTCGCCAATTTCAAGTCGGATGGATTATTGCTTGACCTGGCGACTGGGACTGGGGACATGATTTTGGCTGCGAAAAAAATTGTAGCTGAAGCGGAATTTATTGGCCTGGATTTTTGTGAGCCGTTACTGCAGATTGCAAAGAAAAAGCTAAATGATGGGATCGCGGCGAACAAGGCATGGTTCATTCAGGGCGATGCATTGAGTTTGCCGTTCGAAAATAATGTCTTCGATGGTGCATTTACCGCATTTGCCCTACGCAACGTCGTCAGCGTTGAACAGGTGTTTCGGGAATTACATCGGGTGATCCGTCCAGGAGGAAAAGTGGCGTCCCTGGAAATGGTGAAGCAGAGCCATCCAGTTTTAAAAAAGCTATTTTGGTTCTATTTTCAGCATGTCATCCCTCGTCTGGGCCGCTGGCTCACCTCCTATCCCGATGCCTATTCCTATCTGCCGCTGTCCATCGAAAATTTCTATACCGCCGAGGAACTGAAGGAGGTTATAGCCAGGGCTGGCTGGCAGAATGTTCGCTGCTTCCCAGTGATGTTCCGCAACGTCGCAATCCATATAGCGGAAAAATCAAGCTGAAACGTCAAATTGCATCGATCATTATTCCGATACATGATCATTTCAAATCTCATAATCACTGGTTCTCTGATTACTGCTTACTGCTTACTGATCACTGATTACTGATCACTGATTACTGATCACTGATTACTGATCTTTGCTCGCTAACAACTTTTCATCAATCATGGTGATTTGAGCCATACGGAGAAAAAGAAACATGACAACAGCTATGGTAATTTTGTTGGTTATTTATTTGTTGCTGGTAATATTTGGCTATTGGATGAAATTTCTCAATCTTAATTTTCTGCGTAAGCATGGACACATCATTCCCAAGCCATTTGAGGGCCATATCGATGGTGAGCTATTGAAAAAAACCAGCGCCTATACATTTGAGCATAGTCGATTCGGTTACATCGCTTCGATTTTCGATAACATTCTGTTCATCGCGTTTTTGTTCGGCGGGTTAATGATGATATACAATCGCTGGATCAACTCGCTGGATCTTTCGTTCGTATTAACTGGCATTGTATTTTTTCTCATCCTCGATCTTGTTTCGACTATCTTAGGTATTCCCTTTGATCTTTATAGCACGTTCAAAATAGAGAACAAGTACGGGTTCAACACCACCACACCGAAAATTTGGATATCCGATTTTATCAAATCGCTGCTGATTTCCATTATCTTGCTTCTCATTACTGGAGGAGCTGCGCTCTGGATCGTCCAGGTCAGTCCCAACTCTTGGTGGCTGTGGATTTGGGCGTTCTTCCTGGCTTTTAGCCTTTTTTTCATGTACATTTCCCCTTACGTGATTGAGCCGCTTTTCCATAAATTCACCCCAATTACCGAATATGAGGGGCTGGAAGAAAAGATCCGCGCCATGTTCGAAAAGGTCGGTATCAAGGTCAGCCGTGTTTTCCAGATCGACGCCTCAAAGCGGAGCACCCATACCAATGCCTATTTCACAGGAATCGGCAAGGTGAAACGCATCATCCTTTACGATACTTTATTACAAAAAATGACTCACGACGAGATTTTGGCTGTGTTGGCACATGAGGCAGGTCATTGGAAAAAAAAGCATATCTTGAAGCGGATCATCATCTCGGAGGCGCTGGGATTTGTTGGATTCTACATTTCGTTTCGAATTTTGCAGACCAGTTGGCTAACCGATCTGTTCGGCATTGAACCTTCAGCAAACTATCTTGACAAAACGACATTTTTTGTCAAATTGATCATTCTGGGTTTCATTGGGAGCATCATCTCGGTTCCGTTTTCGCCGATCAGTGCTTATTTTTCGCGGAAGCAAGAACGCCAGGCGGATCAAATGGCCGTGAACCTCACTGGCAGCCCCGATGGATTGATCAGCGCGTTGATCAAATTGTCCAAGGACAATTTATCCAATCTCCATCCCCATCCGCTATATGCGAAACTTTATTATTCCCATCCACCCATTGTGCAGAGATTAGAACAATTGAAATTGATGACGCCACAGGAAAAATAGATAGCTTCGCCTAATAAATGATGAAGCCCGGGAATGATTCGCAATCCGACCTCTGCGATATTTCGTTTTGAATATGATCATGAAAGAGGCGATTGCAAAAAGAAGAGAATTTGAAAAAATCAAAAGAGCAAAAAATGGCAGATACGATTTCTACTCCTGTCAGCAGAAAGGCGGCGCTATTTGCCGCAACATTGAGCGCCTTCTTCACGCCCTTCATGGCATCTTCGATCAATATTGCGCTCCCAGCAATTGCCAGAGAATTCTCGATGAACGCGATCTTATTGAGCTGGATCGCTACGTCCTATTTGCTGGCTGCTGCCATGTTTCTCGTTCCATTCGGGAAATTAGCAGACATCTATGGTCGAAAAAGGGTCTTTATGTGGGGCATCGCAATTTATACCATCGCTTCGATTTTGACGGCTCTTTCGAGTACCTCACTTCAACTGATCGCCGCTCGAGTGATTCAGGGGGTCGGTGGCGCAATGATCTTTGGCACAGGAGTAGCGATTCTTACCTCGGTTTTTCCGCCGCACCAGCGCGGCAGAGTGCTGGGAATTAACGTGGCCGCGGTCTATTCTGGCTTGTCGCTTGGCCCGTTCATGGGCGGCATCTTAACCCAACATTGGGGCTGGCGCAGCATCTTCTGGATCAATACTGGGCTCGGAATTATCACCCTTCTTTTCGTGCTCTGGAAATTAACCGGCGAGTGGGCTGAGGCGAAAGGCGAAAAGCTCGATCTGGTCGGATCCGTCATTTACGGCTTGATGTTGGTCGGCCTCATGTATGGTTTTTCGCGCTTGCCCAGTCAAGAGGCTTTCTGGTTAATCCTCTTTGCCCTGTTCGGAATCGCATTCTTTGTTTGGTGGGAACTCAGGGTCGATCATCCAGTGCTCAATCTCCGTTTGTTTCGGCACAATAAGCCCCTTAGTTTCTCTAACCTGGCAGCCCTGATCAATTACAGCGCTACTTCCGCCGTAACGTTTTTGCTGAGCCTCTATCTGCAATATATCAAGGCGCTGAGCCCGCAACAAGCAGGTGTCATCCTGGTGTCTCAACCCGTAGTGATGGCTCTGCTTTCCCCAGTCGCTGGAAAGCTCTCCGATAAAATCGAACCGAGGATCGTTGCTTCCTCAGGGATGATTTTGACCGTGGTCGGTTTAACCCTGCTAATTTTTCTCAAGCAGAGGACTCCTATTCTCATAATCGTTTTGAATCTGGTTCTGTTGGGTGTTGGCTTTGCACTGTTCTCCTCCCCAAATACCAATGCAGTGATGAGCTCTGTCGAAAAGAGATATTATGGTGTGGCCTCGGCAACGCTCGGAACCATGCGGCTTGTCGGACAGATGTTCAGTATGGGTATCGCCACGGTGATTTTCGCTGTAGTCATTGGCAAAGTGAAAATCACGCCGGATAAATATCCAGCATTCTTAGTCGCTGCAAGGGCTGCTTTTATCATATTCGCAGTGTTCTGCTTTGCCGGAATTTTTGCATCGTTAGCAAGGGGAAGCGTAAGGACAAACAAGCTCAATTAAATGGACTAACCTTCACGTGGATTTGATCACTGGGATATTCCGGCAAGGCGATTTATCAATTGATTTTCGTCTTCTGCATCATGAGGTGCACATTCAGAGTGAAAGAGTTCATTGAGCTCTCTGGTTGTTGAATTTTTTGTATTGAGAGATTTTGTATTCCCGCTATCGAAAAGGATGATCTCGATTTTTGGATGATTTTTTATCCAGCCGAGGCAATTAAATTTTTTCAATGGCAATTTTCTGTTGTATCTATCGTTTTGATTGATTAGCTTTCATGACACAAACCATAAAAATGAGCTGTTCAATCTGTCATTTCTGCGAATGCAGGCATCCCAATGCTGCTAATTATCGAGATAAAAAACCACTGCTTCAATAAGGATTGATTGGGTGGATCCCGATGAGCCAATATCTGACAACTGATCGAGGTTGCTGAGAACAAATGAAAGAATCAACTCGAATAGTACTTATTATTCTTTTCCTCCTCTCAAGCTGTTCGCAGGATGATCAAAATAAAATTCGATTCACGCACATTTATGATGCTTTGGGTGGGCCAACTGGTAAGCAAAGCATGGACTGGGTGAACGCTCGGGTAGCTGAATTTCAAGCTTTGCATCCCGAGCTAAAGGTGGAGCTGGAGCAGGCGAAATGGGATCAGATCGATACGAAATGCATGGCAGACTATCGCGCGGGCATCGTTCATGATGTTGTCATTACTTCACCGCAATTTTTGCCCAAACACCAGGTGGTGGGCGATCTGTTGGATTTGCGGCCGCTATTGAATTGGGATGAAACTCAGAAGGCGGAGTTCTCTTGGAACCCGGTCTGGCAAGCTTGTGTGCAGCAAGGCAAATGGCTCGGCATTCCAATGGGGGCGCATACCAGGGTCTGCGTTTATTGGAAGGACCAGTTCGCCGCAGTTGGGCTCGATCCGGATCGGCCTCCAAAAACGCTGGACGAAATGGTTGATTATGCCCAAAAGCTGACGCGAGACCTAAATGGCGATGGCAAGACCGATGTATGGGGATTGGGAATGTACTTTGGCCCATCGCGGGCCACGATCGAGATTTCCTTCGCGCCACTGATTTGGCACTTTGGCGGCGAACTCTGGGATGAGCATAGCAAGCAGGCGGTGTTCGCCTCTCCAGCCGGGGTGCACGCCGCCCAATTCTTGAGCGACCTGCTGAATAAATATCAGGTTATTCCCCGTTGGGCGGTCAGCGGCACCTACGATGACGTGGTAATGCGCGCTTTTTTCGATCGAAGGGTCGCCATGGCTTGGGGATGGGGCAGCTATTGGATCCAACCACTCGAGGAACAAGGGCTGGTTGCTGGTTGCTATCCGCCAACCCCCGATGGCGAAATGATCAAAATCGGAATATTTATTACTCCGACCGTTCCCCAGGCCCAATTTACCAACGCCTGGACCATCTCCATCCATGCACTAAGTCAAAAACCCCACGAAAGCATTCAGTTTCTCAAAAAGTTCATTGATCCCAAAGCGCTCTGTTCGTTCCCCGATGCCGGGCTGCCAGCCGCATTATCTTTATGGCAATCTCCTGAATATCAGACAGAGTTCTATAAAATTTGGTTCGAGGCGGCCAGCAAAGGCAGATCCATGCCTCCAACGGCTCATTATGAAGAGCTTTCCAATACAGTGGCAGCAGCGCTCCAGGAAATATTGATCAAAAACGCCCCAGTGGAAGCGACATTGACGAAATTTCAACGTTCCTATAACAGTCGCTATGCTGGGGAGTAACAACTTGCCGATCGATGCAAGAAACGGATGAAAATTGATCGGCACATAATCTTATAGCAATAGCAGATGAACGTTTCCAGCATAAACGGAGGTTTTCATCTGAGAGAAATTCCGCATTAGCACAAAAGCGTTCTGAAAACTTGCAAGGGATCAAATTATGTCTGTCATCAAATTATGTCTGTCACCACAGGGAAAGCAAAAATCTTTTTCGTTTCGTGAATTTGTTATCTACCTTGATTCGTAAGAACAGGACGCATGTCCAAAGCATTTAAGTTTTGCTAAAATCCGTCAGTAGCATAAAACCAGGGAGGAAAAAATGATGGCACATGGAACACCAGTGACCAAATGGTTATCTTTGGTCGCAATCGCGGTTCTTGTCTTGAATTGCAGCAAGAACTCAGACTCCAAGAAACCTTCTGATGAGTATCCTTTTAAGCCGCCCTCGAATGAGGTATTGGATCCTTTTATTCAAAATCAATTATTGGCGCGAAGCGTTAATCTGGGCAATGCGCTGGAAGCGCCGAACGAGGGCGAATGGGGTGTAACCCTACAGGCGGAGTATTTCCAACTGATCAAAGAAGCAGGTTTTACGGGCGTTCGAATCCCGATTAAATGGTCGGGACATGCCAAAGCTGAACCGCCTTATACCATTGAACCCGCCTTTTTCGCTCGAGTCGATTGGGCAGTAGCTCAAGCACTGACGCGTGGCCTTGCCGCGGTAATCAACATCCATCATTATGATGAGATCATGCAGAATCCCCAGCAACATAAAGATCGATTTCTGGGTTTGTGGCAGCAGATCGCTGTTCATTATCAAAAATACCCCGACGAGCTGATGTTCGAACTACTGAATGAGCCCAATACCAACCTGACAGCGCCCATTTGGAACGAAATGCTTAGCGAAGCGATCCAAGTGGTACGCCAGAGCAATCCCTATCGGACATTGATCATTGGTCCAGTAAACTGGAACAGCATCACTGCTCTAAATACGCTGACCTTACCCGATTCTGATCGGAACATCATCGTCACATTCCACTATTACAATCCGTTTCAATTCACCCATCAGGGGGCAGAATGGGTGCAAGGGAGCAATGCCTGGCTGGGAACCACCTGGACTGGAACCATGGCGCAACGCCAGATGATCATGAACGAATTCGCTCAAGCCGAAGCATGGGCGAAAAGCAAAAATCGACCGTTGTTTATGGGTGAGTTCGGCGCGTACAGCAAAGCTGATCTGAATTCCCGTTATCAATGGACCTCATTCGTCGCTCGAGAGGCGGAACAAAGAAAATTTAGCTGGGCTTATTGGGAATTCTGTTCTGGCTTTGGCATTTACGATCCTGTCAACAAAAAATGGAACGATACTTTATTGAAAGCACTCATCCCCTAAATCATTTGCAACAAAATTGGCCTTTTGTGTTTTAAGCGAAAAGATAATTTTTGCTCAAGCAGCTCGACCTCTCGTTATTTTTATGATCGCAAAATCTCAAAAAATATCGTGCACCAATTCACTCGATGCTCAGGTGATCGTCTTAATCGATGTTGATGTTTTTCTTTCTGCAAAAACGGTATTAAATTTTTGATTGAATAAAATGATTCGGAGAGGATTAATGGATCAGCGGCAGGCTTTGCCAAACCGAGGGTATCATAGCGAAATCCAGGCTTATCTTTTTTTGTCCCCTACTCTTATCCTGATCGGATTATTTTTAATATCGCCGATGATCACTGGGCTGGTTATGAGCTTCTATAAAACCAGCCTTTCTGGCACTACCCAATTTGTTGGTTTAAAAAATTATTGGCTGTTGTTGACCGAAGCCAGATTTCTAAATAATATTCGACTATCGATGCTATACGTGCTGGGCAATCTTGCGATTTCGTTGCCGATTGCTTACAGCATGGCTTTGCTGATCACTAGTAAATTAAAAGCAGCGTCCTTATTGAGGGGTGTGTTTTTATTGCCCTGGATAGTAGCGCCCATCGTTAGCACCGTGTTGTTCCGCTCCTTAGTGGATCCTGCTTTTGGACCTTTGAGCTGGATGATTGAGAAAATCATTGGTCATTCGATTGTCCTATTGGCCCATCCCACCTGGTCAATGGCGGTGATCATCATTCATAGCGTATGGCGATCGCTGCCGTTCATGACGTTGTTTTTAGCTGCTGGCATCGCCATGATCCCTAAGGAGCTGTATGAAGCCGCCATGGTCGATGGCGCTGGAAAATGGAAACAATTTTTCACGCTGACTTTTCCACTGACCAAAATCCATCTGGTCATCGTGCTTTTAACCATTACTCTCTGGACCTTGCAAGATGCAGAAACAGTATATGCGATGACCGAAGGCGGCCCAGGATATAGCACCGAGGTCATGGCCGTTCGGCTATTTAAAGAATCCTTCTTGAATTTCGATCTCAACAGTGGTGCTGCCTTAGGAGTCCTGTTGCTGTTAGTTGGATTGATCTTTATGATCCTTTATGTCCAATTTGCTGCGAAAAGGGAAGAACGCTAGATCGTGTTTTGACCGGAATGGCTACTATGATTCAATTATTTGGTTTTCATTCAATGGATCCACCGCCTTGGAAGAGAAACGAAAGAAGGATTTGCGAAGTAGCCCTGCATTCGATATTGAAAAAATCAAAATTCGGGGTGATACTTGGCGTTGGTTGCCATTAAAAATCGATTGAATATTTTAATTGGTGTCATGAGATGAATATGGTGAAAAGGACGCTCACACCGATCATTTGTATGATCGCCTTATCCTTTATTCTATTTCCGTTTTTCTGGGGAATACGGACCTCGCTTGCCGAACGATTTGATAGCAAATTTATCCCAACGCATTGGACGTTCAGCCACTATCAGGCAATAATTGCACGGCCAGAATTATTGTATTATCTGCGAAACAGCGCGGTGGTCTCGTTCAGTTCGATTGCCATTACGCTGATAGTTGCTCTATTGGGAGGTTATGCGTTGGCGCGGATGCGGTTTCGAGGCCGCCAATTCGGCGCGCTCTTATTGATTTTGCCCTTATTGCCTCCAGTCGCCATCCTAGTACCGCTGTTATCTTATTTCCAAAAATTGACACTTTATAACACCCTCGCTGCTGTGATCGTCGCCAATGTGGTTTTTAATATCCCGCTCTCGGTCTGGATGGTCCGAAATTTCATTTTGGGCATCCCCGTAGAAATGGAAGAGGCAGCTCGCATTGATGGCTGCTCGCGCTGGGGCGTGCTGTTTCGCATGGTTTTGCCAAATATGGGGCCAGGGATCGTCGCTGTTGCGGTGTTCGTGTTTATTAATGCCTGGAATAACTATCTCTATTCCTTCGCACTCACCAGTTCTCAGTCGCTGCGGGTTTTGCCACAGGGAATATTATCGTTTTTGGGTAGTTGGGGAACCTATTGGGGCGGACTGTCCGCTGCTGGAATGATGGTGCTTTTGCCGCCTGTAATCCTATTTCTATTTTTTCAAAAATGGTTCATTGCAGGTATCTTCGGGCAGCAATTGAAATGAACGGTCCTCACTCTCTGCATGTCAGAGTTGCGATCTCAATAATTCTGCCTCACCAGTCCTGATCTTTAAACAAAGGGACATCAGGATTTCTTTGCAGCAATTTCGATGCTCGCTTCAAAAAGGCAGGCAATGGCATGAGCTCAAAATGAAATTAGAGGCGTGTTTGCTATAAAATATCATAAAGCTCCACTTTCTTGCCTGGGGATGTGAGCATTTTTTAGCTTCCAGTCAAAAACTAACGAGGCGTTTGCCTACCCAGAAGCAATAAGCTCCAATTTACCATTGCTTCTTTTTGCAGCAGCTTAAACGAAAATCCAAAAGAATTCATCGGTTCATAGATACAAATATCCTTCAAAAAAGCGGACAGCCCGACCGGCAATTTTCACTCGATCGGCCAGATGCTCACAGAATAGCTCTCCCCCGCGGGATGAGACCTGCAATGCATGCAGCCTTTGCTTGCCCAATTGCTCTGCCCAATAAGGGATCAAAGTACAATGCGCCGAACCCGTGACAGGGTCCTCTGGAACACCGACCTTGGGGGCAAAGAACCGGGACACAAAATCTACTTGATCACCTCTGGCAGTTACAATAACCCCAAGGCCATCGAGCTGAGAAAGCAAATTCATATCAGGGACGAGGGCGCGGATCTCGGCTTCAACCTCAAAGACGGCCATGTAATCCCGCGACCGATAAACCTGTTTGGGTTGTTTTCCCAGAGCTTTAACAAGCAGCGCTGGGGTAGAGCAGGGCTCGGCTCTTCGTGCTGGGAAATCCATTGCCATTAGCTCTCCTTCGCGATCAACGATGAGCGGTCCACTTCTCGTGTGAAATAGCACCTTCGAGGCAAGGGGTTCAAAATAATTGAAGATCACAAAAGCTGAGGCTAGCGTCGCATGACCACACAAATCGACTTCTACCATGGGAGTAAACCAGCGGAGCGCATAATGATCATTTTGCCGGACGAAGAAAGCAGTCTCCGATAAATTGTTTTCCGCTGCGATTGCCTGCATCATTTTATCATCCAGCCATTCCTGAAGCGGACAAACCGCCGCAGGGTTCCCAGAGAAAACCTTGCTCGTGAAAGCATCGATCTGATAAAGCGGTATTTTCATTATCCTCCCTCGTTTTGGTTTTATCATCGAAAAGCATACGGCATCCTGCAAAAAAACAGACTGATCACTGATCACTGATTACTGATCACTAATTACCCGGATTAAGTTCAATATAGATTCGCTTGTTAATTTTCCCTTTGCTTTGATAATCGATAATCCGAACAAGCCCAACTTCTTTGGTATTGGCTACATGGGTGCCTCCATCGGCTTGTAGGTCCAGACCAACAATCTCCACTGTTCTTACTTCTTTAATGTGCTCGGGGAGCAAATTGATCTTCGTTCGGATCAGATCTGGAATCTTGAAAGCCTCCTCGCGTGGAAGGATTTTGATCTGGATGGGCCTGGCATTTTGGACTTCGAGATTGACTTTCGTTTCGATATCTTTTACTAAATCTTTTGGAAGGGTCTCGAGCTCAAAATCCATCCTGGCTTTGAGTGGCTCGATATTGGCGCCCGTCACATGCGCGCCATAATCCCGCCAGATCACCCCGCAGAGAATATGCAGCGCTGTATGGGTTCGCATTAGCTTGTAGCGACGATCCCAATCCAATTGTCCCACTACTTCTGTTCTAACTGCTGGCAACGGACCCTCAATCCAATGCCAAACCACCCCTTCTAAACTTTTAACTTTCGTCACTGGAAAATCTCGCTCGGATGATTTGATCGTTCCAAGATCATTCGGTTGGCCGCCGCCCCCAGGATAAAATGCGGTCCGATCCAGCGCGATGGAGTTTTCAGCCGAATTTATTTCGATCACGCTAGCCTGAAATTCCTTGAGATAGCTATCGGTCTGGTAAAGCAATTGTGTCATCATTGGCTCCTCCTAGAAGAAAATTAGATGCAAATTGGAAAAATCCAAATAAATAATTCGCTATGGTAGATGAAATTCTAACATGTTATTTGATCGGAGTCATTGTAGAAGCACCCCTGCGTTACTGTTACAGCAGAATTCTCCATGCTGTTTCAACAAACAAATTTTGAAACTTAGTTAAAGGGGAATTGTTTCATTGCTGTGGGATTTCCTTTCGAAAGAATGCAACTTCAATTTGCTTGGCCTGGAAATTCCTATCATGAAGCAAATGCAATCAAGTAGGAGAATAATATGGCCTCAATGAAAGCAATGGGAATCATCCGTCCAACCTTGATGCTTGATCGTTCGAAAGCCTTAGCGAATATTCGTCGCATGGCCGAAAAAGCGAGCCGAAACCGCGTTCGTTTCCGTCCTCATTTCAAAACCCATCAGTCCGCTCAGATCGGAGAATGGTTTCGGCAATTTGGTGTGGAGACGATCACCGTCTCATCGGTGGAGATGGCGAGCTATTTTGCCCAGCATGGCTGGCGAAATATTACCATCGCTTTTCCTGTGAATATTCTGGAAATTGAAAACATCAATAAACTGGCATCTGAAATTCAGTTGCATCTGCTGGTCGAATCTAAAGAGGTGGTGGCTTTTTTGGATATAAATCTACAAGCCGAGGTTGGGATATGGATCAAAATTGATGTCGGCTATCATCGAACGGGCATCTGGTGGGAGCAGGTCGATGAAGCCATTGGCCTGGTTCGGCAAATTGGCCATTCAAAAAACATGACTTTTAAAGGATTATTAACCCATGCGGGACATAGCTATCGAGCCCGATCGGCAGATGAAGTCAGGGCGATTTATCACGACACCGTACACAAGTTGCAGCAGCTCAAGTGGAAGCTGATCGAAGAAGGATTTTCAGCAACACAGATCTCCATTGGCGATACGCCATCTTGCAGCGTGGTCGATGATTTCAGTGGTGTGGATGAAATTCGACCTGGCAATTTTGTTTTTTATGATGTCATGCAACTCAATATTGGCTCCTGCACCGAGCAGGATATTGCCGTGGCCGTGGCCTGTCCTGTAGTGGCAAAGCATAGGGAGCGGGATGAAATTGTAATTTATGGTGGGGCGGTGCATCTCTCGAAAGATTTTATCGTCGATCACGATGGTAACAAGATTTTCGGCTACGTGGCGCCGCTTTACGAGCGAGGTTGGGGCAATATCGTTCCCAATACCTACGTATCGGCATTATCCCAGGAGCATGGGATCATCAAAACGACTGCTGAATTTTTCGATCAGGTCAAAATTGGGGATATTCTGGCGATCCTTCCCGCCCATTCCTGCCTCACGGTGCCGCTCCTTCGCAGCTACCTGACGCTGGAGGGGGAGACGATTGAGACGATGCATTCAGCCTCCCTTACTCAACTTACTTAACCTACTTAACGGCTCAACAAAAATCAGAACCAGAAAAAAGGATGGTCAAAACTCAAGGATATTTTTATTAATTCTTGGTCAAAAAGAAAGGTAAATTGGTAGTAATCTTGGCCGAAATTCAGAGTTGATCATCAATGTTATAGTGGCATTTGATACAAAAAAGATATCTGAATGGATGCTTTGCAAAATAGTTTTTTGGTTGAAGAAAACTGATATTTTGGGTCACAGAAATGAAAGGTCACAGAACTAAAAATTGAAGGTTCATTTCTGAGACATTTCAAATCTAAAACCAATAAATTTTTGGTCACAGAACCGAAAAGTCACAGAATTAGAAATTAAGAGCGTCAATTCTGAGGCCTTTCAATTCTGAGACCAAAATTTTTTTAGGTCAAAATTAAAATTTTAGATTCAAATAAGACCATATCAGTCCCATTTCGGAACTAATTCCATGCCCATGCGTTTCAGACATTGAAATCATTGGAAGCCAATGATTTTTATTTTCACCAAAAATAAGACCAACTCAGTCTGGTATAACTGGTTATGATGAAATTCAGCAAAAAAGTCGAATATGCGTTAATTGCCCTGTTGCACATGTCTAAAAAATCAGCAGACGAACTGACCACGGCTCGGGAGCTGTCAGATAAGTACGACATCTCGCTGGAGCTGATGGGAAAAATTTTGCAGAGCCTGGTGAAAAGCGGAATGGTGATTTCGGTGCAGGGCGTCAAAGGTGGCTACTTTCTGGCGCAGCCCATCGATCATATCAATATCTCCTCGGTTATCACGGCCATCGACGGGCCAATCGCCATCGCCGATTGTCTGGATAATGACGAGGAAACGGTCTGCGAGCGAGAGCGAAGTTGCCTCATCCGCAAATCCATGGAAGATATTCAGTCCAGGCTGGTTGGCTTATTGGAAGGAATCACGCTCAAGGATTTCGATACGAAATTGTCGATTGATAATTGAAAAGAATTGGAGCGCTAATTTCGCCAATTAGACGAATTGCGCCAATCTGTTATTAGTAAGATCGCTAAATAGGTTACATATCGGTGTCATTTCGATCCGCCAATTGGCGGAGAGAAATCTGTAAATTCAACTTTTGCTAGAAAATCAGATTCCTCACTGCGTTCGGAATGACAATTCAAATGTAATATATCTAATGCTCCCCGTAATAAAATCGACTTAGCGAAATTGGACCAATTAGCATAATTAGCGGTCAAAAATTTTATGATCATTTATTGTTATCATTGTAAAAATTAAAACAAAGCGGAGGAATGAATGGCAGTAACCCCATCGAACATGATGCCGCTGGGGACAATGGCTCCAGATTTCACGTTGCCCGATACGATTTCTGGCAAAGAGCTGTCGCTGCAAGAATTAAAATCAGATAAAGCGACAGTGATTATGTTTATTTGCAATCATTGCCCCTTTGTCAAGCACGTTCGGACGGGCCTGGTTCAATTGGCGAAGGATTACATTCCCAAAGGAATTGCCTTCATCGCCATTAGCTCCAACGATGTGGAGGGTTATCCTGAGGATTCACCAGCCGAGATGAAGAAAGTAGCCAGGCAATTTGGCTATCCATTCCCGTATCTTTACGATGAAACCCAGGAAGTAGCCCGTGCCTATATGGCGGCCTGTACACCAGATTTTTATGTGTTCGATAAAAATTTGAAATTGGTCTATCGTGGCCAGATGGATGATTCTCGGCCCAGCAATAATATCCCCGTCACGGGCAAAGATATTCGAGCTGCACTGGATGCGATTTTGGCGGGCAAGTCTGTTCCCGAGGAACAGAAGCCCAGCATAGGATGTAATATCAAGTGGAAATCGGGGCGGGTTGGATAATTAGATATTTGGGCAATTGGGTGTGGACGTGATTAACTGATAATAATTTTTTTGTTCTCAGGATTGAAAGGTCGCAGAAGTTAAGAGATAAGATTGTTTCTTTGTCCTCTCGCTTTTGAGATTAAATTTTTTTATCATTAAATCAGACTAAATTGGTCTGGTATATTTATTTTTTAAAATTTCTATCCGTTGGATTGTTTTAATCCTTTGGAGAAAAAAGTGAACCAGTCTTTTATAGAAGGAGCAAACTATGAATTTCAAAACACCAAATCTACCGTATGCTTATGATGCGTTAGAACCATATATCGACGCTCGCACGATGGAAATTCATCATGACAAACATCATGTGGCTTATACAACAAATTTGAATAAAGCGCTGGAGTCGGCCAATTTTCATGCTGACAGTGTGGAAAAACTATTGGCGGATTTGAATGCGGTGCCCGAGGCCATTCGCACAGCGGTTCGGAATCACGGCGGCGGCCATGTGAATCACAATCTGTTCTGGGAGATCATGGCGAAAAACGCTGGCGGCGAACCGACAGGCGATCTGGCAGCAGCGATTAAGAAGGAATTCGGCGATTTCAAGGCGTTCAAAGAAAAATTTTCCAATGCAGCCATCAGCCGTTTCGGCAGCGGCTGGGCCTGGCTGAGCGTCAAGGACGGCCGATTGATCGTCAGTAGCACAGCCAATCAAGATAGCCCAATCAGTGAGGGCATGACGCCGATCCTGGGCATCGATGTCTGGGAGCATGCTTATTATTTGAAATATCAGAATCGCCGTCCCGAGTATGTTGAGGCGTGGTGGAATGTGGTCAATTGGAAGACGGTGGCGGATAAATTTCATGCGGCGATGAGATCTTAGGGTTTGTGAAGAGAGAAAATAGACCGCCAATTTCGCCAATGAATCGAATTTCGCTAATGGTTTATTTTTAAATTTGGCGCAATTCGGATAATTCGTGAAATTAGCGGTCTAATACAGAACTCCGACCGCTAATTTCGCCAATCAAGCTAATTGCGCTAATTTTCAAAATTCGAATTTGGCGCAATTCGGATAATTCGTGAAATTAGCGGTCCAAATAGTATTTGCTTGTAATTGATTGAGATTCTCAGATAAAACCATTACCCTCCGCACAGAGACAGGGTCGGCTGCCTGATTGGGGTCGACCCTGATCTCGGATTAATGATCAACGATTTTTGATTTATAGAAGGAGAATTGGAGTGATGGTGTAATGATTTACCACTTTGGGCTGCACTATTCGATTGCTCCAAAACTGCCGCTCTTATCGAGAAACCCCTGAGGCATGGAAATTTGTGGTGATTGCATTGAGATAAAATGTCTCGGGAAGATCTTATGAATTTGTGGAATATTTTTTCTGTGGGATTCTAGTTCTGAGGGAGCAATCAAGAAAAAGGGACGTTTAATTTATGTTTTAATATTAAAACTAATTTTGATCTAATAGAAATTAAATAAGCAGCGATGGCGAGAGGCCGCCCGATGGCCGAATGCATAGCAAGTCCCAATATTTGCAAAATGGAAAATGGGTCGACGGGCATGAGATTTTTTATGAAGAAGATCCCACGGCTCAAGTAAAATTTATCACGGGGAGCATATTATAGTTTACTATTGAAATGTCATTCCAATCCGCCAGATGGAGGAGAGGCGTCTGGCTTTGAAGTGACTATTGAATTTACAGATTTCTCCCTTCGGTCGAAATGACTCTTCGATGTAAACTACTTAATGCTCTTAGTAGTAAATGGCCTGTCCAACCTTTTCAAAGATTTTGAACCTTTGAAAGGGTTTGCGTTTTGAAATTGACTAAAAATTTTAAGGATTAAAATCATGAACGCAATTCGAAAAATCAATCACATCATCAGAAGCAAGCCCACCCTCGAAGGGGCTGGGGTGAAGCTGAAACGGGTGTTCGGCTATTATGAAAAGCCATTGCTCGATCCATTTTTGTTGCTGGATCATTTCGGCTCCGCCAATCCCGAGGATTACATCGCTGGCTTCCCCTGGCATCCGCATCGGGGCATCGAAACAGTGACGTACATGCTGGCGGGCGAGGTGGAGCACGGCGATAGTCTTGGCAATAGGGGCGTGATCTATTCGGGCGATGTGCAGTGGATGACAGCGGGGAGCGGTATTATTCATCAGGAAATGCCGAAACGCTTTGAGGGGGAAATGCGGGGATTTCAGCTCTGGGTCAATCTGCCGAGGTCGCACAAAATGATGGCGCCTCGTTATCGGGATGTAAGGAGCGAAACCATTCCAGAGTTCTCCCCCAATCCGAAGGTGAAAATCAAAATCATCGCAGGGCAATTGAATGGAGCCAGGGGCCCTGTTCAGGATTTGGTGGTGGATACCGAATATTTCGATGTCGCCATAGCGCCGAATGCCGAATTTGAAATCGCTACGAAGCCCGATTATAAGACATTTGCCTTTGTCTTCGAAGGCAGCGGCATTTTCGATCCCGACAAAAAAGATGCCATCAAAGCCGATCATCTGGTGGTCTTTGATCAGGGCGACAGCGTGAAGGTTCAGACCAAATCTGATGCCGTTCGATTTCTATTTGTCTCAGGCAAGCCACTGAACGAGCCCATCGCCTGGCGGGGACCAATTGTAATGAATACCGATGAGGAGCTGATGATAGCGTTTCAGGAGTATCGGAACGGGACGTTTATCAAAACGTGAGATGGCAAACGGCAGATGTGAGGTATGAAATGACAACATTGAGATTAAGTGACTTCATTGGTTTTTTAAAGATGAGATAATTTTTTTCCAACGGATAGAAACAACCCAATTGATGAAAGATTTTTTGTAAGAATTTAGCTACTTGAACCGCAGCCTGTCATTCCAACCGAAGGGAGGAATCTTTACTAGCAAAAGACCGCGGAATCATGAAAGATGTTCTCAAGAAAGATTTCTCGCTGCGCTCGAAATGACACGTTCCTTCAGTTGGCTAAATTTGTACGATTTTTTAATAAATCCGTTGGAAGCTTATTAACGGTTATTTGGATGAGTGCTTTGAACCTTAGAAAGCGCACTTCTCACGTTTGCCGTCTCACCAACAAAGGAAGGGGATAAAATGAAAGCAATCATTATTTCAATCACGATTCTGGTCGCGGCGGCAGCCACGATCGGGTTTATTTCACAGGACAAAACGAAACAGGATAATCAGATGAAGTACAATCAATTGACTCCAGAAGAGCAGCGGGTCATTCTTCACAAGGGGACAGAGATGCCCTTTACGGGCAAGTATTACAATCATAAAGTAAAAGGCACTTATACGTGCAAGCAATGCGGGGCACCACTGTACCGTTCCGAGGACAAATTCGATTCGGGGTGCGGCTGGCCCAGCTTTGATGACGAAATTCCTGGTGCGGTCAGACGGGTGCCAGATGCCGATGGCATTCGGACCGAGATCGTCTGCGCCAATTGTGGCGGGCATCTAGGTCATGTATTTTATGGCGAAGGATTCACGCCTAAAAATACCCGCCATTGCGTTAATTCGATCTCGTTGAACTTCATTCCAGCCGATGATAGAACGAGTGGAAGCACTGAAAAGGCCTATTTTGCAGGTGGTTGTTTCTGGGGCGTGGAATATTTTTTTCAAAAAGAGAAAGGTGTGATTTCCACCCGAGTGGGCTACATGGGCGGGCATTTGAAAAATCCGACCTACGAAGATGTTTGCAAAGGCAATACAGGTCATGCAGAGACCATGGAGGTGGTGTTCGATCCCAGCCAAACAAATTACGAGACGTTAGCTCGACTCTTTTTTGAAATTCACGATCCCACCCAGGTCAATCGCCAGGGGCCCGATATTGGCGAGCAATACCGCTCCGAGATTTTTTACGTGAACGATGAACAGAAGCAAATTGCCGAGAAGCTGATCAAGATTTTGAAGGACAAAGGCTACAAAGTAGCCACTCGAGTGACCAAAGCGGGTACGTTCTGGGAGGCGGAGAAATACCACCAATCGTATTATCAAAAGACGGGACATCATCCGTATTGTCATGGCTATGTGAAAAGGTTTTAGCTCCGAAGAATCGGAATAACCCAACGGATGAAATACCAAATCACAAAAAGCAAATTCCAAATAATTTTCAGTTCCAAAATTTCAATGAGCCAAACTTGTTTGGAATTTCCAATTTTGATCATTGAAATTTATTTGTGATTTGTCCTTTGAATATTGAGAATTTGAAGCTGGATCAAGATCAAAAAAGAATGAATCAAAATGAGCGTTAAAGACAATTTTTCTCCCTACATCACACCAGCGCTGTTCGATTTTTTTAGAGAATTAAAAAGAAACAATGACCGCATCTGGTTTGAGGAGAACAAGGAACGCTACGAGTCGGTAGTGCGAGAGCCGCTGCTGAGGTTCATCGCCGATTTTGCGCCTTATCTGGCTAAAATCAGCCCGCATTTCGAGGCCGATCCCCGCAAGGTCGGTGGCTCGCTGTTTCGCATTTATCGGGATATTCGTTTCTCGCCTGACAAAAGCCCCTACAAAACCCACGCAGGAATTCAATTTCGCCACGAGAGCGCCAGGGATGCCCATGCGCCTGGCTTCTATCTACAGCTCGAACCTGAAAATGTGTTTACCGCCATCGGCGTCTGGCAGCCCGATGCGGAGACACTGGGCAAAATTCGGGATGCCATCGTCGCCCATCCCGATCGTTGGCAGCAAATTTTTGCTGATAAAAAATTGGCAGCGACTTTCACGCTGGAGGGGGATAAACTCAAGACCGCACCCAGAGGTTATGATCCCCAGCACCCGCTGATCGAAGTGATCAAGATGAAGGAGTTCTATCTCTTTGCCGAATTGAGCGAAGAGGAGGCCTGCCGCAGCGATTTCATCGAGCGCTATGCCGAGATCTGTCAGATAGCGAAGCCTTTCATGGAGTTTTTAGCCAATGCCATTGGGATAGCATGTTGATTAAGCATTTGCTCGACTGGGCAAAAATGAGAAATTGAGCGAACAACTGCTAAGATTCAGAATGACAAATTAATTGGAGTTGGCATCAATTTTGAAAACTAACTTTGAAAATGAGCTTAGCTGCAAGTTGGTCTATTAATTTCCCACTACCAAAGAATCCAGGCGGCTCTTGGCTTCTAAAAGATTGGGTTTGAGTCGCAACGTTTTTAAATACATCTCCCGCGCTTTTCTGACTTCTCCCATCGCTTCATAATTGATGCCTAATCCGAAAAAGGCAGGTGCATAGTTGGGATTCAGTTCCAATGCTTTAAGGAGTTGCGAAATAGATTCTTCATATTCCATTTTTTGATAGAGAATAGTCGCATTCTGAAGATAATCTGCGGCTGTGCTAGCGGAATCAATCAGCATGGGATCGAAATATGAATCAAAGAACCGTTTTGAGGCTCGGTCAAAACGATTTAAGACATAAGCTTTTCGATACAACAATAGAGCGGTGGTAGTATCCCCAAGAAGCTCAAAAATAGAAGCCCGCAACGCCAGCTCGGTGCTTTTGTAATAATTATCTAAAATTAATCGAACCATCTCTTTTGATTCTCCTATTGGCTCGATATTGCTGAGATACGGAAAAATTGGCTCCCGATAGTTGGCCAAGAGCTGCAAAATTTGACCCCAATTTTTTCGAGTATCACTGGTTTTAGCGCAGGAGAATTCGAGATACGGCATCGCGTCCCGCTGAAGTCGAACGCCCTCGGTGATTTCATGGCAGATCTTGCTCCCCCATATAAATGAATCAAAAATTTCATAGCTATTATCAATTCCAGCCGCTGCAAGCTCAAGCATCACGGCTGGTTGATTGACACCATTACTGACCCTTTGATAATCAATTTTGAAGTTCGCATCAGAACTGCCGATTACAATCGCATATTGGGCCAAATAATTATTTGGATACCAGAGGGACGCTGTGTGGAACACTGTTAGGAATGTTCCAAGTATTGCTTTGAAATCTTCGATCGAAATTTTGAACAGGGGAATAACACCGCACACGATGCCGCCAGGTTTAAGATGTCTCTTGCAACCCTGAAAATGTTCTAATGAGAAAAAGCGGGCATTTCCATTAAACGCTGGATGAGCAATTTCATTAATGATGATGTCATATTTTTTATGCGATTGCGCCAGATAATATCTCCCATCGATCGGAAGGATCTTCAAATTGGGATGATCTTTAAGGCTATAACGATCGCTGTTAATGACTGCGGCTGTAGAAACAACATCAGTTCGAAATTCTAAACAATCGACCTCACGGACCGAATTGTTTAGCACATTCGCAATGGTTTCTCCATTTCTGAAGCCAAGCACTAGCACTGATTCAGGATTTTTATGAAGGAGCATGGGCAATTGGCCGCACAGCCGTTGAATAGAGGCAGATTCTTTGCTTGTTTCTGCGATCTTAACCGCATTGAGTATCATCGACATTTGCGGTTGGGAACGATGATGAGCAATCGCAACAGCATTTCTAGGACTCTCTTTGACATACACGATTTGCTCTTCTGGAAAATGACTTCCAATTAACCGACCGATAAGATTGAATGGGACGATCGATATCAAGATGAGCATTAAGGATGCAATTCCAAAGGCAATGGCGGTCCGCAGCAGATTCCCGTATCGAATTGAGGTCAGTAGCAACACCACCAAACCGATTAGCAAGTTCAGCAGCGCGAGAAAAATTAAAGTATTTTGGGTACCAGTCAATTGGATCAAGAGCAAAGGGGTTATCAGAAGACCAACGGCTGCCCCGAAGACGTTTGCCGAAAAGATCGTCCCAAAACTTCTGCCTCGGCGTTCATAATCTGTAAGATAGATTTTGAAGATCAATGGGATCGCCATCCCCATAAAGATGGTTGGAGTTAAGAGAATGAGCGATGCGTCATAGACTTGGATCAGCAAAATCGCCAGCCAGCTTTGTGAAACAATAAGCGGCTCAAATAATCTTTGATTAATGGTTGGTATCTGCCAGAGCAAAGGGATCGAAATGATTGCGAATGTGCCAATAATGATTTGGATGTGTCCAAATACAGAATAGAGATTATTTCTTTCCAAGAAACGCGGATAAAAAAAGGCGCCCAACATCAAGCCAACAAAAAAGATAGTGAGCGATACATAAATGGCTGCACTGTTATCACCAGCGATGAGCATGAGACATCTATGCCAGATGAACAAATAAGAACTGGAAAAAAAACCGAAAACTGCGATACTGAACATGACTGAACGTTTCAAGAACGGGGACCGAGATGAATTGACCCGGGCAAGATGCTTTAGTTGTTGGTTATAGAACTCAGTCTCGATATGAATGGTTGGATCAATTTGTTTCAAAATAAATTTGATAGTTCCTGCACAGAGAAGATAAAGCATGGCAGCAAACAATAAAGACCGCTGGATCCCGATCACTGGAAATAGGAGCAATAGTATCAAGACACAACCAATAGCGACACCAAAAGCAAAGAGACCGTAAAGATTCCCGATTTCCCTGCTGGCCCGATCCGATGTCTGGATGAGAAAGCGACCAAGGATCGGGAAGAGGCTACCTATAAAAATTGCGGGAAGGATGAAAGTGGCAAAAATGGATACTGTGTTCAAAACAAGCAAAGCCTGACTATTGGCTGCGAATTGATGAAATATTAATTTATTAAAGCCCGCCAATAATTTGAAAATCGGGAACGAAAGCAGCAAATAAACGCCAATCAGCAAGACGATCCAGAAAAATTTATGGAGCTCATTGCGTTTTTGATCGATCCATCTGCCACAAAGGTAGCTACCAGCACTCATCCCGATGAGAAAAGTGCATAGCACGGCGATGCTATTAAACAGTGGATCACCGAACAATAGCTCGCATTGCCGGATCCAAACTGCAATTGTGATAGAAGCGCTAAGTCCAACAATCCAAAACAAAATGATGATAATCTTGCGAACAATTGTACGACGAAACCAATTTCTATCGGGAATCATAGGTATGCGTTAGCTGAATCAGTAGATCTGTGTTTGCTGGCAATTTACAAATTTTCCGCTAAAATTCAAAATAAAAAAGCGATGCCCTCATCGAAGACTTGATTCCGAGAACATCGCATTGTTTGGGCACTGTTTAAGGGGGAATTTATTTCAAGAGACACATTTTCCTGAATGTCTTGTAATTGATTTCTATGGGCGAGCTCATATCAAAATAACTTGGGAGCAAAATCACGCCTTGATGGATCTGAGTATCGGAGATGGGGCCGCCGAACGGAACGTCATCATCAATTGGGAACATATCATTGCTTTCGGGATGATTGCTGGGAGACCATTTTCTCCCGTTTTGTTCGAATACCAGGCTCTCAGGTGCAAAATTGTCATTCACAAATGGCATAGTGGAAACTGAAAAAATAAGCGGTGTCACTGGCTTATTAAGAATCTGCTGAGCTAATTTCGTCACGCGCTCGTCATAGGCAATGAGCATCGTCAGATCAATATCGCCTTTTTTGGACGAGCGAATGAACAGCGGAGTGATTTGCGTTTCGCCTGGAACTCGCTCAAAAACATTGGTTCGAGAGTTAATATTCAATACCTTAATAAACCGCATGGTCAATTCATTTTTCGGAGCTGTATTTGCAGAATCGTTGCAAGCGAAGATCAAAGCAACTATCGCTGCAATTATGAATAATTTCGACCTCATGGCTTTATCCTTTCATCATGGTATCATCCAATTTGCGATTTAGGTTACATCTATCATTTGATTACGCAATTCCTGTGCCATTATGATATGCGCTAATTAATTTGCTTATAAATATGAATATGTGCAATTACCCTAATGCAATGGAAAGGCGCTTCATCTTAAAATTCGGGTTCACTCAAGATACACTGTCTCAAGTTTAGTACAATCATCATCGCAATTTATATAATCGACTTTCAATTTGAAATCTCATTTTAAAATTGCAATTTGTATTGATGCCAAGTTCAATTGATCAGGGATCGGATAAAATTGAACGCGCCAAGGGAAATTTTGAATTGTAATTGATGAACAATCTCAAGCGCTTCCCCTCGCCTGATAGGTGTTCGTATCAAGTGAAATGGTAGGATAAGAACAGCGAGTCAAATACAGATAGCGATCAATGATTTTATTCGAAACGAAAAATCCAAATTAGAGGACAAGAGATAAGTTTGGGGGAAAATGATTTCCTTTGGAGGTCAGTCCCGAGCGATGATTAATCCATATCATGGGCAATCTCAGAGTTGCGCGCGGCTACAATTCCTTCCTGGACATTCACCCTCAACAAGATAACGCCACCAAGCAAGAAAAATCCGATTAACGACAAGATGCTTAATCGGCTGGCGCCTGAGATTTGGCTGACAAGGCCGAACAACAAAGGACCTGCGATGCCAGCGAATTTAGAGCTGGTGCTGAAAAAGCCGAAGAACTCAGCAGTTTTGTGCTTTGGAACCATACTACCATACAACGACCGGCTCAAGGCCTGGCTTCCACCTTGGACAGTTCCCACTAAAAACGCAAGCATATAGAAATGCAGCGCATTTTGCATGAAAAAGCCGCCGATGCTGATAAGCAAATACACGCTGAGCGCTAGCAGGATCGAAAATTTGGCAGTGATTTTTTGAGCCAATTTGCCAAAGAGAAAGGAAAATGGAACGCCAACGAACTGAGTTAAGATTAGCGCCAGTGTCATATCCGCCACGCGTATGCCGAGTTCGTCTCCATAGGCTGTTGCCATTTTGATGATGGTATTAATGCCATCATTATACAACCAAAATGCAATGAGAAAAATGAGCAACTGTTTATATCGCGAGATTTCTTTATATGTGGCGGCCAGCCGTGAGAATCCGATAACGATGACGTTTCGCGAGAGGTGATGGGTTCGAGATACGGGGGGCTCAGGGACATGACGAAATAGCGGAATTGAAAACAGCGCCCACCAAACGGCTACACTGAAGAAAGATGCCCGCAGGGCAAAGCCGATGTCTGGCATACCGAACCATTGATATTTGGCGATCCAGAGTGCGTTTACGATCAGCAAGATCCCGCCACCGATATAACCGAAGGCATAACCTCGGGTGGAAATTTGATCGATATCATTTTTCTGAGCCAGATGAGGTAACAGCGATTCATAAAAGATATTTGCAGCAGCAAAGCCAAAATTCCCCAAACTATAAAGCAATGAACCGAGCAACCAGGTATTGCTTCCAATAAAGACGAATGATGCAGTGGCGATGACTCCAATCGCTACGAATAAAGCGATATATCGCTTCTTTCCACCGGTATGATCGGCGATCGCTCCCAAAATCGGGGCAATCAGCGCCACAGCGATCAGTGCGATGGATGTGGTGTAGCCCCAATAGGCAGTTGCCTGGTTTTCGGCGAGACCGGCATTGGTGACCAGCGAACGATAAAATGGTGGAAACAGCGCGGCCATTATGGTGGTGGCAAAAGCCGAATCAGCCCAATCGTACATGCACCAGGCATTGATTGCCGTTCGATATCGCTTCGGATGAGAAACTAGACCCGTGAGGGTATGAGCTGTCGGTTCTATTTTCATGGACAATACAGGTTTTCCAATTTCAGTTCTTTATAGCTCAGCGCGCATCAGAGGGCTATGGTACACTATTCCAGCAATTATCAAAGCATTTTGAGAGCTTTGATAGCAAAAATATTGGCCACAGACCATCTCGGCTGTTCAAATGTTTTGGGATAATGATGAAGATAAACAACATGATTTTTTCGGGCCTAAATTGTCAATCTCACCCAAATCTTTTTGCAATAAAAAAGCCGCAAATCCCGGTTACACAATCAGGTTGCGGCGTAATATTACGAAAAAAAATCGACAATATCAAGCGCTAATCCGAAACCTTCTGGATAAGTCGCACCAATCGATTGGTTAGACCTCGATAGCTTCTTCCTGGAGAAATGATCAGGACCAGGGTTACGGTCTGTCCAAAGGCGTTGAAGAGACGAAAAATAATCTTACGCTTGTTGGCGCCCTCAATTGTCAATTCTTTAATTTCATCAATGCCGGCCATGACATCCGCCATTTTCTGGATTTCTTGAAACAAGATCGCCATCTCCACCAGGCGATCTTCTGGAATAACCTCGGCAGATTTGCTTTGGGCTAACAGCAATCCTTCCTGAGATAACAAATAGGCCATCTCATAATTGCCAAGCGTGACCACTTCTTTCATGAAATTTTCGATTTGTTCCTGTGGCGCGAGATCTTTGTTCATGACATCTTTGTCCTTAACTAAAACTAATAAACGGGCTGATGAACCTGCTGAATATGCTGGATAATCAAATTGATAATGGTTTTGAGTGTTTCGAAAACCCCAACACCGCGCGTTGCAATGCCTTTGAAATAGGGCACTTGATAAAAGTTGATCCGCTGCTGAAGGGTCTCCAGATCATACTTGTTGGGTACATCCCATTTATTAAATTGAATGACAAATGGAATATGCTGTAACGTCTGTCCTAAGGCGATAAGATTCTGCTCTAAATCATAAAGCGCTTCCAAGTTATCATCCATCCGACCTAATTGGGAGTCTGCCACAAATACCAGGCCATCCACGCCGGATAGGATCACCTTGCGGCTATGGCGATAGTATACTTGGCCTGGGACGGTATAAAGATTGAATCGTGGTTTTTTCCCCAACACTTTGCCGAATTCCAATTGTAGGAAATCAAAAAACAGCGTTCGTTCTTCCCTGGTTTTGAGCGTGATCAAATCGCTTCGGAGTGAAGGATTGATATGATCATAGATATACTGCAGGTTGGTTGTTTTACCACTTAAACCCGGACCATAATATACAATTTTTAATGTTATTTCCTGCTGAGCCAAATTGATAAACATAACATATTAAGCCGAACTGGCGCGGTATTTCCTCGAATGAGTGATACGACTGAACGGTTGACTAAATTTTAAAAGCACGATCAAGTTCTTCGTTGAGATATTTGTTGAAATCGATATCCAGAAATTGGGTGGCTTTTTGTTCTTCCTCCTTCGCGGCATAAATTAGTTGGCAGAGCGAGTCAATCGCGCGCTTGGTATAAATCCGGATCATGCCCAGCGCAGTTTGGGACCCAAAAACCAAGACCAATAAAAAATTGTCTCCGACATTGGAGAAATAAACGTTATAGTTTTCTCCCTCATGGAAGATATACTTGAATTGTTTCTTTTCGCCGATGAGTTTGGCGATTTCAGCGGTGGCAGCGAATCCACCTGCGGCTAATGCAGCCATTGTGCTGACATTGATCTCCGTCGCAGAGCCGCGCTGGGTGATCGGATGGCCGTTCATATCAGAGAAAATGATGGCGCGTGCTCGCGTCTTGGCCGCTAATTCTGATAAAATTTCAGAAATCGACTTGTACATTTCTCCGGACAAAACGATCGATTGTCCGTTATCTCCATGTCCTAGGTCCATCGGAATGCTCCATTGATTACAGTTCTCTAGGTTTCTGCAAAATCGATGCAATTCACACTTCTGCTATCATCGATGCGAATGCAGGCATTTTTTATGAGATGATTCGTGAGATGCAAACGATCCCGCATCGACTGATGTGAGTTGCATCTGTTCAATATCGGTGCATATTGCAGAAGCCTATGCAGTTTATCTTCCAACTAATAACCGATCGGCTAAGAACTCGGGCAACCCCGCCGAGATGATTTTTTGATAGGTTCTGTTAACATCGTAGGGCACCCGCTGTTCCTCAAATAGTTGCAGTGCGGTGTCTAAAATTCCAAACGCAGCCGCAGGATTACCATCCCGCGGCTGACCTACGCTTCCGACATTAATGATATAGCGATGCTGCGGTTCCAATTCCAAACGTGCTGACGTATAAATATGATAGTGGGGCCAATCTTGCCCCATCTGTTCCAGAAAGATAATGGGTCGATGAGAATGACCGATAAAACAAATTTGAAATTCCTTCGGGTATTGGGAAAAGTAATACCTGGCATCACTTAGCGTCAGGATATAATCCCATGATCGGGGATCTCCCGGATTGGCATGGACCAGATAACAGCTTTCAATCTCCCCGGTCAACGGCAAGGCTGCCAACTGCCGAAAGCTTTCGAGTGTTAGTTTCGGCACTGTCCACTCGATCGCTGCTTTGGCATATTGGGTGAAATTTTCCAGTTCAGAACTATCAATACAGGCAAAATCATGATTCCCCGCAAGGATCAGCTCACACTTTTTCCTCACCAGTTCAAGACATTGATTCGGGTCGGGACCATACCCAACGATGTCGCCGAGGCAGATGATCTGGTCAATATTTAGGCTTTCTATCGCTTTCAGCACCGCCTGGAGCGCTTCCAGGTTGCTATGAATGTCCGAAATGATGGCATAGCGCAATCAGTAACTCCTCCCTCGGCTGTTCGGCTTGCACTTTTAAGTCGCTTAAATATAACTGATAATTCGCTCTGATGCAAGAATAATTTTGCTTTTGTCAAGAAAATAACTTTCATAACAACGAAATCGGATCGACGTTGATCTGGAGTTTGATACCTTTGGGATGCGACTGAGCCCTGAATCGATTGAGCGCTTCAAGCAGTATCCCTCTCAGTTGCTCACCCTTTGGATCCTGGGCTTTGTTAACTTTGATGATCATATGCCAGCGATATTTGTTCTTGAGCTTCGTCAGGGGCGCTGGGATTGGACCCAAAATTTTTCCCAGGGCATCTGGGATGTGCAAAGTTTGATGGAACTCCTCCGCGCCATTTTGAACGTCAAGCGCGTTTTCCCCACTAAATAAAATATGGACCAGCCGTCCAAATGGCGGATAGTTTAGCTCTTTCCGGACTGGCAACTCGGACAGAAAAAATCGCTTGAAATCATGCTGTTGGGCGAATTTCAGGCTGAGGTTATCAGGACAATAGGTTTGAATATAAACTTCGCCAACGATATTCTTACGACCAGCGCGGCCCGCCACCTGGGTCAATAGTTGAAAAGTTCGTTCTGAGGCACGAAAATCAGGAAATAGCAGGCTGGTATCGGCTGAAATCACGCCGACCAAAGTCACATTCTGAAAATCAAGACCTTTGGCGACCATCTGCGTACCGAGCAGAATATTGTATTTTCCTGAGCCAAAATCCCTCAAAATTTTGTCGTGCGAAAACTTTCGTGTCGTCGTATCCAAATCCATTCGAATGACTCGCGCTTCAGGAAAAGCCTGCCGGATCTCTTGCTCGACACGCTGCGTGCCAATCCCTTGAAACAGAATATCGATGCCGCCACACTGGGGACAACGATCTGGCGCGCGCTTAGTAAAATTACAATAATGGCACCGCACCGATCGATTACTCAAGTGGTAGGTCAAAGTAATGTTGCAATGCGGGCATCGTTCGATAAAGCCACAGTCTTTGCATTTAATGCTGGTCGAGAAACCGCGCCGATTCTGCAACAAAATGATCTGCTGATTCAGTTTGAGTTTTTCAAGGATCTTCTCTTGTAATGGCTTGGAGAAAATTGAGATATTTTTTCCAGGAAAAAGTTTGCGCTGTTGCAGCATGTCGATGATCGTCACCTGGGGCAAGGGAATATCGTCGATGCGCTGCGGCAGCTCAAGAAGCTGATATTTTCCTCGTATCGCATTGAAATAAGATTCCAGGGAAGGGGTTGCCGACCCCAAGATGACCACAGTCTGATTCAATAGCCCGCGATACACGGCCACATCTCGGGCATGGTACAGCGGCGGATTGTCCATTTGCTTATAGGTAGGTTCATGTTCTTCATCGACGATGATCATCCCTAAATTTTCGAGCGGGGCGAAAATGGCAGAGCGCGGACCGATGGCGATTTTCAGCTCGCCGCGCTTCAACCGACGCCATGAATCGAACCGCTCTCCCGGGGACATTCGGCTATGAAGCACTGCCACCTGATCCGGGAAATTTGCAGTAAAACGGCTCACCGTCTGAGGAGTGAGCGAAATTTCGGGCACCAGCACGATCCCAGTTTTGCCCCTTGCAATGGCATGTTTTAGCGCCTCGATATAAACTTGGGTTTTACCACTGCCAGTGACCCCATGAATGAGAAAAGTTCGATATTCGCCGCGATCAATCGCATCAATAATGGGCTGAAGCGCTCTTTGTTGGTACTCGTTCAGTTGAATAGGCTGGGCAATCGTCTCAGCCGAGGTTGAATAGTACAAACGAACGACTTCCTTTTGAAACTTCTCCAAATAACCCAGCTTAATCAGCCGATTGATGGTTTTGCCATCCGCGCCTAATTGGGCCGCGAGATCTCGCCGAGCAATTTCCCCGACAGCGAGAACTGATCGGAATACTTCCCATTCCCGAGGATTCTTTTGGGTCAACTTGTTTTGGACCTCCTGTACCCTGATCGGATCGCTATAGCCCATACCGATCCGAATCCAGGATTCAAACTTGGGTCGGATAGACGGCTTCGTCAACTCAAGGGAGCGGGTTACCAGCCCATTTTCGACCAGACGATTGATAGAATAATTTAATCCGGAACGACGTACCCTCTTTCGAAGCTCTTCGATGCTCAGCGATCCAGTTTCCATGAGCTGATGAAGGATCTGAGCCTGGGTCGGCACATGATTTTCTCGCAGGTAGTCTTGAATTTCATCATGGTTTTTCTGGAGCGTAATGATAATCTGAGATTCAACATTGATCCCGCTTGGCAGCATCGCTTTGATGGCTTCTCCCAAGGGACAGATATAGTAATCCGAGATCCAGCGAGCAAGGAGCAGCAGGTCCGGCTGGAGCGCAGGCCCATCATCCAATAGATCATCGATCGGCTTTAAATCGCTCCGGTCACACTCATCTAATAGCGCAACGACGTACCCGGTGATCTTACGCTGTCCCAGCGGGACAATGACCCGATAGCCAGGGCAAATACTCGCTTGAAAATCCTCTGGGATCTGATATGTATAGGTCTGATGAATTGGGACAGGAACGGCTATTTCGGCAAATTTCATGTCATTCAAAAGTGCTAACACCATCAAAGCAAATCTTGGATTTCAATGTGAAGTTAAAAAAAATAATAGTAATTTGCAATCGAAAATTTGGTCCATAGCTTACGCCCCTGCGGATAAAAACTGAAATTGCACCATAATAAACGAAACATCTCCCTCTTGGGCCGGTCAGACAGTGCAAAAGCAAAAACTTCAATGGGAGATTTCAGACCATGTGAAGAAAAAATGGAACGGAAAGGTCAAGCAAGTTGTTATTAATGTAAATTTCAACCGATAAATAATCGGGTTCAACCCGTTTTCACTGACAGAAATAGGGAAAAAATATGAGAAATAGATGGCTCTTTGTCGTTCTGGGGATTTTGATCACCCCTCAAATTGTTTTTAGTCAAGAGAAATTTTGGATATTTTTTCGAGATAAGGGAAATTTAATTCATGAAAAACAGACTCAGATCATCAGCGCAAAACAGTATCTCTCGAGGCGAGCCCTTGAGCGACGCGCCAAAATGATGCATCAGCAAGATCTGGTCGGAGAGGATGATTTACCAATATATGCTTCCTATTTAGAACAATTGGCTGCCCTTGGCATTCGGCCCATTGTCCAATCGCGCTGGCTCAATGCAATGAGTGCTCGTATGACCCCAGATCAGATTGCTCAAGCGAAAAAGCTCAATTTTGTCCGACACATCCAACCGGTTATCAGTTTTAAGCTAAAGCTGCCTCAAATTACCCCAGCGAAATCCTTGGTAAAGGCAGCCGAGCATCGGTTGGATTACGGCCCATCGCTGGATCAAAATCAGATCATGCATGTGCCAGAGGTTCATGATTTGGGCTTGGATGGGAGCGGTGTGATTGTCGGCATGCTGGATACTGGCTTCGACTATAAACAGCACGAGGCCTTCTCAAAAATGAAAGTCATTGCGGAATATGATTTCATCAACAACGACAGCACTACCCAGAATGAGATCGATGACAACGATGCTTCCAGCCAGCATTTCCACGGAACCTATACGTTATCGGCCTTGGGCGGCTTTCAAGAAGGCCGCCTCATCGGTCCAGCTTATGGGGCATCTTTTCTGCTGGCAAAGACCGAGGATGTTCGTTCTGAGACCCGCATTGAAGAAGATTATTGGGTGGCTGGCATCGAATGGCTCGAGGCGATGGGCGCTGATGTGGTCAACAGCTCGTTGGGGTATAACGATTGGTACAATTACGAGGATATGAACGGAAAGACCGCCGTCACCACGCTTGCGGCCGATCGCGCAGTTCTGAAAGGAGTAGTAGTCGTAAATAGCAATGGGAATGAGGGAACCAGCCTGTGGCGCCATATGATGGCCCCGGCAGATGGTTTTCATGTGATATCTGTCGGTGCTGTTTATAACACTGGAGAACTGGTCGGTTTCAGTTCCCGCGGCCCGACTTATGATGGTCGCATCAAACCTGACGTTGTCGCAATGGGCGCTAACGTTATTTCAGCGCAACCCAACACCCTCAGTGATTATCGGGGAGTGAGCGGTACCTCGCTTTCCAGTCCGTTGGTTGCCGGTGTCGCGGCCCTTATATTGCAAGCCCATCCCTACCTAACGCCGTTTGAGGTGAGAGACGCTTTGCGAGAAACTGCCGACCGCGCCCAAAATCCAGATAATGATTACGGCTGGGGCTTGGTAAATGCCTACGAGGCCATCTTCTATCATGGCTTATTTTTCAGTTCCAAACCGAAAATTTTCGCCAACGAACAAACAGGCCATCTGATCAAAATTCAAATTTTTTCCAAAGCCAATTTGAAAACGGATGCCCTGTACCTCTATTATTCAATTCTGGACCAACCATTTACTCCAATTCCACTCGAGCCGACGCAGGAACCCCAAGAATACCAAGCATGGATCCCCTTTGCACCTTTTGGCACTGAGGTCAAATTCTATTTTTCGGCGGCAAACGAATCTGGGGATTTCAAGTATCATCCTCATCGCGCACCAGAGGAATATTTCTCCTTTATCGCATTTGATTCATCCATTACCCGGATCGAGCCTCCGCAGCACTTCCGATTGCATCAAAATTATCCGAATCCATTTGCCAGTACAACAACAATTCGCTACGACCTTCATGCGCCAGCACCAGTGACGCTGATCATTTACAACCTTCGGGGTCAACAAGTGCGGAAATTGGTCGACGAATTCTTGCATCCCTTTTATTACCAAAAAGAGTGGGATGGCCGGGATGATCAAGGTAGGTTGGTTAGCTCGGGGATCTATTTCGTTCGTTTGCGGGCTGGCGCTTTTTCTGCCATGAAGCGGATGGTCCTTTTGAGAGAAATCAAAAAGTAAGCTTAACGATGAATTGAAAATTTGTCTCTCATGACATCATCATAGGCTATTGGATGCAAATATTCTTTGATTAGCCAGAGGGGAAAATTTGAAATGTTACAAATTGCCACATTAGAAGAGATCAAAAAGGGCCGAGTATGTGATGTATATTTCGACCGAACTCGGCAGGTACTTGAAACTTTGAACATTAACAAACATGTCACTGCAGAGATTGTGCTCAAAAAATTTCCTGACGAATATCAATGGGGGATTTGGTCTGGTGTGGAAGAGAGTCTGGAAATTTTGGCTGGATTAAATATCGATGTTTGGGCGATGCCCGAGGGGACAATTTTTGGGACGCATCAACCATTGATGGTGATTGAGGGCGCATATCTGGAGTTTGGTATTTACGAGACCGCCTTATTGGGCTTTTTATGCCAGGCGTCTGGGATCGCCACAAAAGCTGCACGATGTCGCATTGCCGCTGGTGAAAAACAACTTATCTCATTCGGCGCCCGTCGCATGCACCCCAGCATTGCTCCAATGGTCGAGCGAAACGCTTATGTTGGCGGGTGTGATGGCGTGGCCGTCATGAAAAGCGCTGAACTGTTAGGTCTGCAACCCAGTGGCACTATCCCCCATGCGCTCATTCTGATTATGGGCGATACCGTCGCAGCCGTGAAAGCTTTCAACGAAATCATTGACAAGAAAGTAAAGCGGGTGGCTTTGGTGGACACGTTTCTCGATGAAAAATTTGAAGCCGTCAATGTGGCCCATGCTCTGGGCCCCGATCTGTTCGGCATCCGGCTCGATACCCCAAGCAATCGCCGTGGGGATTTTTTGAGCATTCTCAAAGAGGTCCGTTGGGAATTGGATTTGCGGGGATTTCACAACATCAAAATCTTAGTCTCTGGGGGCATTGATGAATATAAAATTTTAACCCTCAACGAAGTGGTCGACGCCTACGGTGTTGGCACTGCGATCTCCAGCGCCCCGGTATTGGATTTTGCTTTGGATATCGTCGCTATTGAAGGCGAACCAATTGCGAAGCGCGGTAAACCATCAGGCAAAAAATTGGTCTTCCGTTGTCCAGTTTGCTTTCAAACAATTGTCATTCCGCATCATTCAACGCCAACTCCCGTTTGTTCTTGTGGTCAGCCGTATGAAGCCATGTTGAAACCTTTGATCGAAAAGGGCCAATTGGCAACAAAGTATCCTTCGGTGCATGAGATCCGAAATTACGTGCTAAGTCAATTGGCGCATGTCAAATTGTAAGTGGGTTAGCTTTGCTCCCTCATTTTTGGTTTAAAAATGGAGATTAAAGAAGATGACATCACAGATATCATTTAAATTGACCTCAAGTTGGCTTGCAAACGATTTTTCTGCAATGCAAAGCCTGGAGCTTGGCTGAGGATTCACTTCGCCAGCCGATCATCGTTTTTTCTCTTTCGGTCTAGCTGGATATTTTGGTTGCCCATGGTTATATCGTGCAAAAATCAAAAGGCTAACATAAAAACGAATTAATATCTTTAAAAGAGGGATGGATCAAAATGAAAGTCGCCCAATTTATTCTGAATGGAGCGATTGCGTTATTGATGTTGCAAATCGGCTCCAATGCTCTGTTGGCCAATGATCATTTAAACCATCGGGTTCAGATGTCATTGACGCTCAGCGGCCATTTGCTCTTAGGGATTGGTTATTGTTATTTTTGGGATGCGCATCAGGGAGTGCAAGCGACATTTTATCTGGCACCAGAAAAAGGGTTGCCTTACGGCCTAGCAGCGGGCTATCAGTGGGAAGGGGGCAATAGAAAATGGCAGCCAACCCTTGGTGCAGAATTCATGATGCTGGCTAGCCCACCCGATCCCGAAAAACGAAAGTTCCTGCCGATGATACTAATCAATCCAGGGGTAAGCTATCAATTGGACAATGAACAAAGCGTTCAATCGCGGCTCTGGATTGCTTATTTTCTCAAGCAAGCTCGGACAAAAGTGGCCCCAATCGGATTGGAGCTGATTTACGGTCGCAAATTTTAATCCAGCGAACATCACATGTTTGGATGAGCGAACCTGTACTTAGTTAAAAAGTGCTTGGAGCGATCGATCCTTAAAAATTACTTCATCACGGTCCCACTTTCACTGGGAAGAGGATCAATTGGTTGATAAATCGACTTATTAACCCAAAAAGGGCGATTTGACAGCCATTGCTCCACCTGAGCCACTTAGCTCTTTATTTGCAGCGCACTGTGTTTCGAAAAATCGGCGGGCAAACCAATTCATTTTTGATCAAGATGCTTGATTCTGCATCGAATTTCAAGAACCATTATGCTTTTCAAGTTACAGGGGATAAGCATGCGTTTAATTCATCAACTCAGCATCTGGTTGACGGTTCTCATCACCCTTTTCCTTTGCATTCCTGTCATTGGGGAGGAGATCACAATTTATGGCACGATTCAAGACCGGTACAGTGGTGTTCCTTTGGATTCGGTTTTGGTGACGATCGACATCCCTGTGCTTCAGAGGACTGAGAGCGTTCTCAGCGGCCAAGATGGTTCATGGAACTTTCGTTTTCAAACCACTGGCGTCGCTCCCCCATCTGTTCCAATACCCAGCTCCTTTGCATTAGATCAGAATTATCCGAACCCGTTTTCAAATCAATCTGGCAGTCCGACAACTCGGATCAATTTTTCAATCTATCAAGCGGGACAAGTGACCCTGCGGGTATATAATGTCTTGGGACAACTATTGGATGAGCGGACCATTTTTTTGAATCGCGGACGCTACTATGTTGATTGGTCGGCTAAAGGAGTGCCCGGTTTTCTATTTTATTCGCTTGAAATGAACCATCAGCGGCTCACACGAAAGATGCTGCAATTGGATCACGGCCAAGGCGGCTTGGGAGATATCAGATCGATGGCGGAGGATAGCAACGACCCATGGCTGGAAAAACCAGGGAATCTCACAGCCAAGATCAAAGCAACCAAACTCGGTTATGAGCCAGATTCAGTTGAAGTCACACTCCCCAATGAATTACCGATCTTGATACAATTGGATTGGCTGCATCGCAAAGCGCTGGTGATCGACCTCCATAATGATGTGCTGGAAAAGGTGGTTGACTCTGGCTATCAATTAGGTGTGCGACACAGCTACAATCATTCCGATCTCCCCAGATTTTTCGACGGAGGAGTAGACGCTCAGATGTTTGTGGCCTGGGTAGATCCAGATCGCTATTTGAACGTGGCTTATCAGAAAGCGCTCCAGTTTTTCGATGCCTTTGACCGGCAAGTGGCGCTCAACTCTCATCTCATCGCCCAGGCAAAAACTGCGGATGAAATTATCCAGATCTGTGAGCAAGGAAAACTCGCAGGAGTATTGGTTGTCGAAGGTGGACATGCCATCGAAAATGACTTGAACAAACTGAAGCAATTATATCAGCGTGGCATGCGCTACATGACCATCACTTGGAACAACAGCACCGATTGGGCGACTTCGGCCCGAGATAGCCGGACGCGGACCCGAGGCTTATCAGAATTTGGTAAACAAGTGATCCGTACGTTGGACTCGCTGGGAGTGATCATCGATGTTTCCCATGTGGGCATCAAGACGATCGAAGATATTATCGCCATAACAAAAAATCCGATTATTGCATCGCATTCTGGTGCTCGAGCGTTGAACGATCATTATCGCAATTTATACGACGACCAGATCCGAGCAATAGCCAGTACCGGTGGCGTGATTGGAGTTGTTTTCTATCCCCCGTTTCTTACCCCATACGGACGGGTCGACATCAGCACTGTCATCAAGCATATTGACCACATCGTCAAATTGGTCGGTGTCGATCATGTCGCTTTGGGCTCGGATTTCGACGGGATCGAGACCACACCGGTCGGACTGGAGAATGTATCGAAATTTCCCGACCTGACCATGGCACTGCTAAAACATGGCTATTCCAACTCAGATGTGAAAAAAATTTTAGGCGAAAATTATCTTAGAGTTTTTCGCCAGGTATGTCATTGAACGGGTAGAACGGTTTTTTGCCATGGTAATGCCTGACTTGCTAATTGATAGAAGTCGGCATGGGTTGAAAATACTTCCATTGATGAAATGAACTTGTGGAGCTTGAAATGAACAATTTTGTTAGTGCATTTTTTTGTTTATTATTGATCATTGCCCCAACACATCTGCCACCAGCCATTGCCCAAACTAATGGAGTTGAGCAAGGGATCCAGTATTTTAATTCCAAAAAATATGCTGAGGCCAAGCAAGTATTTGAATCGCTCGCGGCTGGCAAAATGACAGAACCTGTTATTGCCTACCATCTTGGAAGGATTTACATTCGGGAAGGGAATCATGAAAAGGCGATCGACTGGTTGGAGCGTGCGATATCATCGGAACCGAACAATTCAAATTATCATTTCTGGCTGGGCCGGGCCTATGCGATCAAGGCTCAGCGGGTTGGTCTATTGAGAAAAGCAGCGGCGGCTCGACAGATCAAAACTGCGTTCGAACGGGCAGTGCAATTGAATCCAGACAATCTCGCGGCAAGGATGGCGTTGCTTCAGTTCTATGCTTTTGCCCCAGGCATTATCGGCGGCAGCAAAGAGGCCGCTGGGGAACAGGCTGCACAGATTAAACAACGGAATGAATATCAGGGACATTTGGCCTTCGGCATAGTTCATGCGGCGAACGAACGCTACGAGTTGGCAGAGCAGGAGTTCCGCGCTGCCATGGAAGATAAGCCTGACGACCCACAAGCCTACTATCAATTAGCTTTCCTTTACGCAAGAAACAAACAGTGGGACCAAGCCTGGTTAGTGATGGAACAACTATTGGCCAGACGAGCTGAAGAGGTGACGGCTCACTTTTATCTGGGCTGGCTGGCGGTCCTCGCAGAGCAAAAACTCGATCAGGGTGAGGAGCATCTCAAACAATATTTGAAAAGCGAGCCTTCCACCGAGCAGCCATCACTGGCGTTCGCTCGGCTTCAACTGGGACATCTTTACAAATTGAAGGGCAATAAACAGCAAGCAGCCGCTGAATATCGAGAAGCATTGGCATTGGATCCAAATTTCGAGCCCGCTAAAAAGGCGCTGCAAGCAATCGAGAGATGAAATGTTCGTATTGGTCTCAGGATATAACCATTGCTTAGGTCGAATAAAATTTTTCAATAGCCTTAACACTGGTCAGATTTCGGAAATTGGAAACGGGCCAAACCTGGCCAGTGCTCCACATGATTTTCACTCCACTATGCGATTGATCAATCTTTTTGAATCAGCGATTAATATTGAATCCATTTGATCGCTTCTTTAATGCTCGCTTTCTTGCCATACATAAGAATTCCCACTCGGTAAATCTTGGCTACCAGCCAGACCATGATGCCGATCGAAAGTATCATGGTGACAATCGAAACAATCGCCCCAGAGGGAAAAACTGGATCGCTCACGGCAATGCGCGTGAACATTAACAGCGGGGTGAAAAATGGGATCAGCGAGGTCCAAAGGGCCATCGGTGTCTCGGGGTTTTTGGCCACTGAAAACATGATAAAATAGCTGATCATTATAAGAAATGCCAGAGGCATCTGATATTGTTGGCCCTCGTCCTCGGTCGTAACCATAGCCCCAACGGCGGCAAACAGGGTTGAATAGAAAATAAAGCCAAGCAGGAAAAAGAGCACCATGAAAATAAACACTGCTGGCGAGAAATGAATTTGCTTTAATACTCGGAACAGTTCTGGAATATTAACCCCCATTTTGACAAACAGAGATTCTCCAAAATGAACGATCGCCAGGATAATCAGGCCCATTAAAATTAATTGGACCAAACCTAACCCGCAAATGCCGATAATTTTGCCCACCATCAACTCGACTGGCTTAACAGATGAAATGATCGTTTCAGTGATCCGTTGGCTCTTTTCTTCGATAACACTGCGCATTAGCATGGCACCATAAATTATGATCATGAGGAACATGATATAAGTGAGAAAATAGGTTAATACAAAACTCGACACGCCACTTTTTTCGATTTCTCCACTCTCTGTAATCTGGCGACTCACCAGACGCACATTTCCCTGTGCCATTTCCCGCCGGATCACCTCGGACGACAGCCCGATGTTCTCCAATCGGATATTGGTGACGATCCGAGATAAGGCCCGTTCGAAATCGCTTTGTTGTTCAAAATCACTGACGCTTTTGGCCGAATATCGCACCTCTCGGGATTGCACGATGTCTTCTGGTATGATCAGATACCCATCAATCTTATTTTCCATCACCAATTTTTGATAATTTGCCATCGCTTGGTCGAGCTGCGAAGCAGGGACATCCTGTTTGATGAACTGGTATTTCAATTGTCCATTCTTGAGCGTATCGGGTAACTGCCGAACGAGCTCTTCAAAAATCTTTCCAGTTTGATCTACAACGTAATACGTACGACTGGCGGGTTTAAAGAGCACCGAAAAGAGAAAAATCCCACCAAAGATTAAAATCAACATGAGAGGGAAAATCAATGTGCCGATGATAAAACCCTTGGTCCTTGCGCGCGTTAAAAATTCTCTGCCAATAATGGGCATGACTTTTTTGGTTAACATCTTGACCTCCGCACATTTTTGCTACCCTGCTGAAATGATTTTATGCTACCAAATAAACAGGGCGTGATGCAACAGGTGCATAAGAAAAATACCATCGATTGATCTGTTTTTTAGCACGGACTTGAGATAATGTTTTAGCAATATCAAAATCTTCGATTATCAATTTAGTTGAAACTGGGTTGCGTTTTCACTGCTGCCCAATTCGTCTGGTAATATTTAGGCTAAATTGTCTGATATGGTCTGCGTATTACCAACTGTTTCGATAAAGATCTCATTAAGTGATGGCTCTTTAATTTCAAATTTTCTGATTTGGGCATGTCTCATGGCTTCAATCAACAATTTCTGGGGATCAGCGTGCTGTTGCAACTGGATCTCAACAAAATTGCCATAATAGTCATACTTTTTGATCTGATCCGAGGTCCTGAGGAATCCATCATCGCCGTGGAATTCGAGCACCACATTTTCTCGTCCGAACCGCTTCTTGACCTCGGCTAATCGGCCAGAAAGCACATTTTTGCCCTTATTGATCAATAGGATTTCGTCACAGAGTTTTTCCGCGCTCTCCATCAGATGCGTGGAAAAAATAATCGTTGCTCCATTATTTTTTAGCTCCAGCATAATGTCTTTGATAAGATTGGTATTGATTGGGTCGAGTCCCATGAACGGTTCGTCCAGAATCAATAATTTCGGTTTATGGAGAATGGTGCCGATGAACTGAAGCTTTTGCTGCATGCCCTTGGAAAGCTCCTCGACTTTCTTCTTTTTCCATTCCATTAAATCGAGCCGCTGGAGCCAATAATCGATGTCTTTTTGAGCTTCACCTTTCGGCATGGCCTTCAATCGCGCCAGAAAAAGCAGTAGCTCCCCCACTTTCATCTTTCGATATAAGCCCCGTTCCTCTGGGAGATACCCAATATGATTTGAAGCAGTTGTAAAATCGCCATGGTTTAAAATCGAAATGCGCCCAGAGTCTGGGATAATAATATTATTAATCATCCGAATCGTCGTGGTTTTCCCAGCGCCATTGGGCCCAAGCAATCCGAAAATGACGCCCTCGCCGACCTCAAATGAGAGCTGATCAACCGCTTTGAGATTTCCAAAAGACTTGCTAATGTTTTCAACCTGGAGAACTTTCATTTTTTTCCTCACGAAAATTAATGAGCGCTATTCTGAGTCTATTACCAAATATCGAATAGTTGAGTTGCGAAAACATAGGAGTGGGTTTGATATCCGATTCATCTGACTATGATTCAGCTCGCCATAATGATTCGTTTTATTTCTATTTTGATCAGTTAGTACGATTAATAATTAAGGCTTTCGATACGTAGTGAAATCGCTCGGTTTAAGATATTTGGTTTTTGATAATCTCTTTACTCAAAATTAGGGAGAATGTTTCAGTCAAGATCAAAATTGTTATGAAGAAGGTGCTCAATCAAATATTGGCTGGCTGAGGGATAAAGGTGAAATGTAATTGACGGAAAAAATACTTTTTTGGACTCGATAGATCGGACGAAGCTGCCTTCCGAATGGAAGATTGAGCGTTTGAAAAGAATCTAATTTAACCGAAATTGGGCTTGTTTTTCAGATTTTTTTATTCTATATTTAACCTTCAAACTTGATTTGAATGGATGGATTAGAATAGCATTGAATGAGGGCATAGCTACCTCGGGAATTAAGCCAGCCCAATCACCGACTCAACTTGTTTCAGAAGTTCCATCGGGTTTTGGTCCAAGAAGAATTTTATGTTCGAAAAAACGGGTCGATCAAAAACATAGGAGCTTAATATGGCAGAATTTGTCAAGATCATCATTTTTGAAAATGAAATAGAAGCGCGACACCTGGAGGCCATCTTGAAAGAACGCAATATCCCTCATCTCATCAAATCGTATCACGATTTCGCCCTGAATGGTTTGTACCAATTTCAGAAAGGCTGGGGCCATCTGGAGGCTCCAGAGGAATATCGTGACGAGATCGAAGAGATTTGTGATGATTTGATGTCCGATTCCAGCTCAATTGAACAAGAATAATGCTGCAACTGGGCAAAATTTGCTGCATTCAATCGATTGATAAAAGTTTAACTGGCGATCCAAGTTTGCCCCGCTTCAACAGGAATAAAGGCTATTCTGACGATTCAGTTTAAAATCTTTTCTACTTCGACCAGCGAGCTCAAGGGATCGATCTCGATCGAGAAATTCCGTTTTTGAAATACGGCGATCATCCGAGGGTTATCAGTTGTCGTCTGGGCCACAATTTTCTTGACTCCCCAGCTTTGGGCAATTTCGATGCAATAATCGGTAAGCAAGCTTCCTAATCCCTTATCCTGCCAAGCATCAGTGACCAACACAGCGTATTCCGCAGTATTCAGGTCGGGATCGCCCACAAGCCGTCCCACACCAAGGAGCTTTCGGGTGCCATTTTCGTTCAATTCTGCCACAATGGCGATCTCACGATCATAATCAATGAAGCAATACCGCACTGCCACCTCATGATAGGCCCATTGGAAAAAATAACGAAAACGTTGATAGATTGATTCTCTGGAGCAACTGGCCAACATATCCATCCACATTGGTTCATCTTCTGGCTTAATTGGTCGCAGGATAATTGAAGTGCCATTTTTCAAGACGGCGCCGCGAACATATTCTTCAGGATAAGGACGCAGGGCCAAATGAGCGTACGGTTTGATCTCCTTGCCCAGCACACTGCGGTCGATTTGAACTCGGGCATCCAGCGCGATAATTTGTCTCGGCGTAACCAATAATGGATTGATATCCAACGCCTTAATCTCTGGATAATCGGCAGCAAGATAGGACAGCCGGATCATGATTTCAATCAATCCCTCTATGTTCATAGCTGGACGACCGCGATAACCACAGAGCAAGGGCCAAATTTTGAGCGATTCCAACATCCGGCGAGCCAGCCGTTCGTTCAACGGCGGTAGCCCCAAAGCGCGATCACCAAACAGTTCCGCAGTGATGCCGCCAAGCCCCACCATGACGACAGTTCCGAACACCGGGTCCTTTTTGATTCCCAGGATCAATTCGACGCCTTCTTCATCTTGGATCATTTGTTGCACAGTGAAGCCGGTGATTCTCGCATTGGGTCGACGCATGGCAATGGTATTGGACATCTGTCGATAGGCACGGACCAGCGATTCAGCGTCCCTAAGATCCAACATCACGCCGCCAACGTCGGTTTTATGGGGCAAATCTGGGGAGAGGACTTTCAGCACCACTGGGTAGCCAATTTGTTCGGCTATCTTTACTGCTTGCTGCTCCGATCGAACCAGAAAAGGACGGGTCACCGCAATGCCATAGGCATCCAAAAGTTGTTTGGAAACCTCTTCGGTTAAGATCTCTTCTTGTCCTGAAATCATGGCATTGAATTGGGCCCTAAGCTGTTCGCGATCGATAGAGAATTGGACCGGAATATCTTTAGGAGTTTCATAGAGACTTTCGAGATTTCTGGCATAGGCGACCATGGTCATGAACGCACGAACCGCTTGCTCTGGAGTTGAATAGGTTGGAATGCCTCGATCGTTGAGCCAGCGAATCCCATCGCGCATGCTGTGGCCGCCCAACCAGGCTGCAAGCAATGGCTTATTGGATTGTTCTGTCAGTTCGCTGATGCGCTGCGCCGTAAGGGTCGGGTCGGTCATCGCTTGGGGGGTGATGATGATCAATACCGCGTCAACATTTGGATCTTGTAGGACAATCTCTGTAGCGCGGGCGATCCTTTTGGGCGGCGCATCTCCTAATACATCCACCGGGTTGCCATGAGACCAGAAATGGGGTAGACTTTCATTCAGCTTCATAATGGTATCATCTGACAATTTTGCCAAAACACCATGCTCCGCGATCAACGCATCGGTGGCCATGACACCAGGTCCACCCGCATTCGTTACAATTGCCAACCGAGGTCCTTTGGGAATTTTGTGACGTCCCAAGAGCTCAGCCACATCGAAAATCTCTCCAATATTGAGCACGCGGGCGATGCCAGCTCGCTGAAACGCCGCGTCATAAACGGCGTCCTCAGCCGCCATAGCGCCGGTATGAGAAGCCGCGACTTCAGCAGACTCGGGGAAACGGCCTGCTTTGTAAGCAACGATCGGTTTGGTTCGGGCAAAAGCTCTCGCCGCTGTCATAAATTTTCGGGACTGTTCAATCGATTCGATATACAACAGGATCGACTTGGTGGCTTCATCTTCGCCAAAATAATCGATCAAATCCCCAAAATCGACATCAAGCGTATTGCCAATGGAGACGAAATATGAAAACCCGACTTTTTCTTCAAGCGCCCAATCCAGCACGGATGTGCAAAGCGCCCCAGATTGAGAAATGAATGCCACATGCCCCTTCTTGGGCATGCCCTGGGCAAAGCTGATATTGAGATTCTCGCCTGGCACAATGATGCCGAGGCAATTCGGCCCGATGATCCGCATCCCATCGAACCGACTGGCCTCGGAGCGAATCTGCAATTCCAATACTTTGCCTGCCTGCCCGATCTCCCGAAAACCGGCGGAAAGAATGATAATCCCCAAAACGCCATTCTCGCCGCATTGTCGCACAAGGTCGGGAACTTGTTCGGCTGGGCTACAAATCACTGCCAAATCTGGAGTTTTGGGCAAACTTTTCAGATCTGGGTAACATTGAATGCCAAGGACGGCTTCGCTGCTCGGATTCACCGGATAAACCACACCGCGAAAACCTCCTCCCACCAGATTGCTGAGCACTTTGCCTCCAACACTTTTCGGGTTCGGCGTCACCCCTATCAACGCAATGCGCTGGGGCTTGAAAATACGATCCAATTTATGGATATCCAATGCTCACTCCTTATTCAATTAACCATCATGATCTGTACTTTTCTACAAATAAACAAGCACAAGCTTCAATCGCTCGTGATACAAAACCTGCTGTTGCTCTTATTAGCCCTAAATATAGCGAAATCTCCGATCAAATACCACATATTTTTCGCTTGCAAATCTCAAAACTTAGCACTATATTGAGGTTATATGAAAATGACTCTGACATGCTGAAAAAGCGATGACCCATCGCCTCGCGATCGTCGCCCGATGATCATTTTACTCTGTTCAGTTTCATTCTCAACGGGCATAGGTCTTCGCTGCGGCAGAAAATGAAAGGTGAATTATGATGAAAAACTTTTTTTCGCTATTCATTCTTTTGGTTGGGTTAAATTCTATTTTGATCGCTGGCTCGCCCAGTTTTGAGAACCCAAAGCGCTTTACTTCAGAATTCTGGTTTGGCATCCGTTTCCCTGTGGCCGACCAAACCAGCGACGATATGCTCTCTGGCTTTTCACTGCGATTCGGTTTGGGCTATCAACTCACCAAGCACTTTGAACTTTTTAATCTCGCTTTCGATTTCGGCAGTTCGTCGCCTCAGAACCCTGATTACTACTACGATTATTACTACGGGCTGATTCAAGAATCAGTAAATATTTATGGCTTTCCGCTGACGATGCGCTACCGCTTTCAGTTCAAAGATCAGCTCGAAGGGTTTGTTGGCGCTGGCGCTGCGTATTATTGGTTCATTACCCGGCTCGATCACCCCTATTTCGGTGAATTAAAAAGCTCCCGCAAGCGACATGGCCCAGGAACACTCGTTGAAGCTGGGGTATTTACGGACGCATTTAGTGACAAATTGCTGGTTGGACTCATTTCTAATTTCACCTATTTGAAAACTCGAGGAAAAACGCTGACCAAACCAGCCAGCACAGTCGATGAAAAAGTGACACGGATCGATCCATACTTGAGTTTTGCCCTCTGTCTTCGCTATTACCTCGGAAAATAATGCCGGGGCATCTCATGATGACAGCAATATCAGTTTTACATCATACTGGGAATTCGATGACTATGAAATGGCCAAGAGGGTATATTCAGATTTATACTGGCAATGGCAAGGGCAAAACCACTGCGGCATTGGGGCTAGCGGTTCGCGCGGCTGGTCATGGATTGCGGACTTATATCGCCCAATTTATGAAAGGCCAGTTTTATGGCGAACTCGAGAGCTTGCATGGCATTGCTGAGATTACTATTGAGCAATTCGGCAAAAATACGTTTGTCCATATCGATCGGCCCGAACAGGAGGACATCAAAATGGCGCAAGCTGGGCTGGCTAAAGCCTATGAGGCCATGATGTCTGGGCGATTTCAAATTATCATTTTGGACGAGATTTTGGTCGCCATTCATTTCAGGCTGCTCACCCTAAAGCAAGTGATGGAATTTGTCAATAATAAACCGACATCAGTGGAACTAATCTTAACTGGCCGTTATGCCCCAGCAGCGCTGATCGAAAAAGCTGATCTTGTCACCGAAATGGCCGAGGTGAAGCACTATTATCGCCAGCAGGTAATAGCACGCGATGGGATCGAACGATAATCGCTCATTTATTCGTTCGGCCTGATTCGCGATTGTTCAACTCTTCTATGCTTCAAAATTGTAATTCACTTCAAATTGATGCATCAGGTGGAAAACTAATAGGCACTAAGAAAGGGTTCTTTTCAGCTCATTTGAACTGCTTACCTCCCAAGGGGCTTCCATTCAATTTGAGAGTTCAGCAGGAGATTGCATATTTAGTTTATCCTACTGAATCGTAGCAATGAATCATGTTGCTCATTTCCCTGTCATTTCTTTGATGGAGGCAATATCCTTTTCAACGAACAAGAAGCTGAATAAATGCCTAAATTCGGAGAGATAGGAGTTTTGGTTGCAGATAGTTGATCTTTGCAGAAGACTCTTAACGTACTCCCAGTCTCAAGACATTTCGATGCTTGAACTCATCATAGTCAAACAGCGGAGTGATTGTAAATTTAACCAATGAGCGATAATTGAAATACAGCCATTTCGATAAAAATTTCGCTTGACTTTTTCAAAAAAATTAATTATACATTATTTTAGCTAAAGAGGGGACTTAACAGAATCACATATCATGCCGATTTTGAATCCTGTGACAAAGCGGATTGTTCTAGCCAGTCAATCACCGCGGCGGATCGAGCTGCTGAAAAAAGTCATTCCGACATTTGAGATTTGCGCTACCCATTTCGATGAGCCCATGCCTGAGATTTTCAGCCCAGAGCAGTTGGTGATGTCTATATCCATGCATAAAGCGGCTGCAACAGCGCAGCAGATCGATTCTGGGGTCGTGATTGGCGCGGATTCGATCGTAGTCCTTGATGGGAAAATATTGGGCAAGCCTCAGGACCGCAAAGAGAGCTATCAAATGCTAAGCTCATTGAGCGGTCGAGTGCATCGAGTGTACACGGGTTTTTCCATCATCAGTGTCCCAGAGCAGCGCAGCATAAGCGATTATGAAGTCACCGAAGTGAAATTTCGACAGTTGGAGCCATGGGAAATTGAGGCTTACATCGAATCGGGTCAACCCTTCGACAAGGCTGGCGCTTATGGGATTCAAGATGATGCGGCTATTTTCGTTGAGTCCATCACTGGTGACTACTACAACGTCGTTGGTTTGCCGCTTACCAAATTATTTCTTGCCTTGAGGACGATTTTAAACGGGGAAGGAAAAAATTGAGAGAACAGGACCTGATTGCCTTTGGCAATAAGCTGAAAAAGTTTCGAGAAGAACAAAAACTCGATTTGAAATCCATTGCCGAGCGGACCAAAATCAACATCGGCTATCTTAAGAATCTCGAAGAGGGGAATTTCAATTTTCTACCAGAACTTTACGTCAGAAGTTTTTTAAAACTGTATCTTCAACAATTGGGCGGAAATTGGGTGGATTGGCTAGACGAATATGATGACATTCGTGCTCGAAAAAAGGCGAGCGAACCTGTAGTGGTTGCTGAAACAGCAGCACCCGAACCAGCCAAACGCTGGAGCTTGCGGAACCAAATCACCGCAATTCTTGACAGATTGAAACCTTACCTGCGTCAAATGCGCACGGTTTGGATTGGGCTAATCGCCTTGGTTATATTCGTTGCCGTGATTGCATTCATCAAAACTCAAAGCGATGAACCAGTGGTTAGGGCTCAACCCGAAATTGTCAGCGTATTGCCTGATACGGCGATTAGCGATACGAATCAGATCGCAGCGGATAGTAGCCAAATTGTCCCAGCGCCAAAATTTTTAAGTTTAGAGCTAAAAGCTCTAGAGAAAACCTGGTTACAAATTGTAGTTGACGATAGCTTGGCAAAGGAACTTACTTTTGAAAGCGGTGCGAACCAGCGCTGGCAGGCCCGAGAGCGCTTCAAACTACGCATCGGTAATGCAGCCGGAGTTCGGCTGTACCTAAATGGCCAAGATCTGGGGAAGCTGGGACATGCTGGAGAAGTGGTTAAATTCGATTTAACCGAGCAAGGAATTCAAAAGAGCACACTATAATGAAAACCACGAAAAAGTTTACTCTCACAATGAGATGGGCGCTTATTCTTGTGCAAATCGGAATGATACTATCGTGCACTCAGCACCAGCCGAAGATGGATCGCAGCCGCACAGCAATGCCTTCGAGGCTTATCATGACTGGGGAATTAACGGCGCAACAATTATTAGATAATCTGGCAGCATATCGAAGCGGCAAGGTTGCGTATCAGCCCGATCCTGAGGCTCTCTCCGCGCTGCGTTCGCTCGGGTCCGACATTCAGATCCTCGTTTTTTTAGGGACGTGGTGTCCCGATTCGGAGCGGGAAGTCCCACGATTTCTCAAAATTATGGAATTGACAAAAGGTGGGCCAATTAGCTATCAGCTCATCGGATTGGATCGCTCGAAACGAGATGCTTTCGGGCTTGCCGAAAAATATCAGATTGAATTTGTGCCCACATTTGTGGTAATTCAACAAGATGAAGAGATCGGGCGCATTGTCGAATCAGCAACAGTAAGCTTAGAGCAGGATCTGTTAGAAATCATTGAATCTGGAATTGGGAAGAAATAATGCTGCTGCGCGAAGTAAAAGACATCTATATGATCGCCATTTGTGGTACCGCCATGGGTTCATTGGCGGCAATGTTAAAATCTCAAGGGTACAAAGTTTCTGGTTCGGATAGCCATGTCTATCCCCCCATGAGCACCTTCTTAGCTTCCCAGGGTATTCAGGTTTATGAAGGATTTGATCCTGCCCATCTTGATCCAAAGCCAGACCTGGTGATCATCGGCAATGCGATGTCGCGCGGTAATCCAGAGGTGGAGGCAGTGCTCGAGCGAAAAATCCCCTATACTTCGCTCCCAGAAGCACTAAAAAATTTTTTTATTCAGGGCAAAACATCTATTGTGGTGACAGGGACTCACGGCAAAACGACCACGACATCATTGATCGCCTGGTTGTTGGAGTTTGCTGGCAAAGATCCCAGCTTTCTGATTGGTGGGATCCCTAAAAATTTCGGTCAGGGCTTTAAAGTTGGAAATAGCGATCTGTTCGTAGTTGAAGGGGATGAGTACGACACTGCATTTTTCGACAAGGCCGCCAAGTTCTTTCATTATTTGCCCCATATTTTGGTCATCAATAACATCGAATTCGACCACGCCGATATCTATGATAATCTTGATCAGATCAAATTGGCTTTTCGTCGTCTGATCAATTTGGTGCCGCGAAATGGGTTGCTATTGGCCAATCGAGAGGATGCCAACGTGATGGAGCTATCGCCTCGGGCCTTTTGTCCAGTGGAGACATTTGGGCTCGCACCCGATGCCTTTTGGCGCGCCGAGGAGATTCATTTTTATCCTGATCGCACAACCTTCGACATCTTTCAGCGCGACAAAAAATTTGCTACGGTCACTGTTCCTTTGACTGGTTACCATAATATCCGCAACGTCCTGGCCGCAGTTGGGGTTGCCAATCGGCTCGAATTGACACCAGAGGTGATTGTTCCTGGGCTTGCACAATTTCAGAACATTGTCAAACGATTGGAGGTCAAAGGCACGGTCAATGGGGTGACGATTTACGACGATTTCGCTCACCATCCCACCAAAGTCAGATCGACCATTAATGGTCTGCGCTGTCGCTATCCAAAAAGCAAAATCTGGGCGGTCTATGAGCCACGCACTGCGACGGCCAAACGAAAGATCATGGAAGATGAATATGCCAAAGCGTTCGATGAGGCAGATATTATCATTCTTGCGGCGCTGCATTTGCCAGAAAAAGTCCGAGCTGAAGAGCGGATGTCTGTGGAATCCGTCGTCGCCAAACTAACACGACGTCAAAAGGAAGCTTATTACATCCCAACTGTCCCCGAAATCGTCGATTTTATCGTCCCTCGGGTGATGCCTGGGGATCAAGTCTTGATCATGAGCAATGGTGCCTTTGATAATATTCATCAACGATTAATCACAAAGCTAAATGATAGATTTGGAGTGAGATGATAGCAGCTATGGAGAAGAAGAAACGAACGATTCGTCGCAGCGAACAGCGAGTCAACATGAGCAAAATCGATCAAATTCTGATTGATATTCAGCGGAAACTCCGCGATTCACTAGAGCCCTATTGCGTGGAAAATCTCAACAGTTTTGAGCGCAAGAAAATCCATAGTTTTTTCGATACCAAGAAGGATGAATATGAAACCCGAACCTATCGCCAGGGCGATCAATTTGTGCTTAAAGTTATCCCAGTTGGAAATTTGAAACGGTTAGCCAAACAAAATGCTGAAAAAGTGTTGGAAACTGGGGAAACGATCGTGATGCCGTATTTGGGCAATTATGAGCGGTTTATTGTTCATAATTATCTCAAGGACTTTGATGGGATTGAGACGAAAAGCGTGGGTGAAGGTGCTGATCGGCGATTAGAGATTCGGCAAGCAAAATTTGGCCGATCATTGAAAAGGATCATTAAAAAGATCAAAATCCTTTGATCGTGCAAAACTTTTCAATTCAAGCTGTGTAAGAGTTTGCACGACGTTTCAATGGAAAGCGAATTGTACACCATAGCGATTCATTGATTTCAAAGAGTTAACTAACATGAAAAGTAGTTAATGAAATGGCATAATATTTGTTTTTTATCACTCAATCTTGAATATTTCATTCTATCCTGACATTCTCATCAAAATTGTGACCGTTCTTTTGGGCGAACACCGATGCATCAAGTAATGGATTGAAGCATTACTCGCTCAAATGCTTATGAGCTTTAAACGATTAATCGATCGGTGTCAATAGGAATATAGTTCATTGCATAAGCAGCGGAATGGTAATAGGCTTTTAACATTTTATTTTCAGATCATTCACAGCTTTCCAACTTAATATCACTTACCCTATAAAAATCTCTTTGCGAAGGAGGTGAAGCGAAAAAGCAAATTTTTCTGACCAGTATTTTTTAATAAATCAATATCTCACCAATTACAATTCAGGGATTAACAAGGAGGAGTTTCTATGAAGAGAAGCATGTTACTAATAGTTTTTATCGCTGTTGGTTTGATTGCTGGGAATGTATTTGGGAAAATCGATAGCAAGAAATCCAAATATGCGCTTTTGATGCCCAGCTTATCCGATGGCAAAAACGACAATATCATGATTCCGCTGACAGAAAAAGAGGCCAAGGCGCTTTTGAACAAGCCGGCCGGAATGCACAAGTTAACCAAGCCAGCTACGATCATCGACACTCTGTTTACAACGCCGAAAAATGCAGGTAGCACAAGTGGTCCATATTTTGGGGGCGACCCAGGTGATACCTTCGCCGTTTATTTCAGCCCGGGCGCTGGATGCAAAGTCCTCGAGATCGGCTTCAATTGCGGCTACTGGCAAAACAACCCAGAGCTTTATCCGATCCTTTGGGATGGCTTGAATGTATCCTTGAATTTTGCCAATTATGATGGCAAAGCAGAGCCAGGTGCTCCTGCAAATTATATTTTGGGACAGTGGGTCAATGGCGTGTGGAATCCTAATCCTTGGTATGCTGCAAATTATCCCAATCCCCCTGTTGGCAGCATGTTCTGGGGCAGCTTCCCAGCCACCATTATTGCCACACCAAGTGATGTGGATGAAGTTATTAGAATGGAATGGCTAGGGATGGAAGCGGATTGCCAAGGCAAAGATTTTGTGATTGCCATTGTTCCTTATGGACCTTCCAACTCCGAAGGCGGTTTTGATGATACACAAGGGATTGCGCTTACCCGGCAGCAGATGCTTTGGAAATGGTACGTCAGCACAGGCAACTGGCATCTGCGCCAAGCGATCGGTTTTTATGCCTATGCCGTAGTGGAGTATTATGAAAATACCCCACCCGTATTGACGCCAGGTGGACCGTATGGATCTGTTTTGAGCGATGCAGCCCGAACTCTGGAATGCTATGCAGTGGATATCGACGCAAGTAATGATGCCACCGCCGGGATCAAGGAAGCAAATATTGTCTACAACGTCAATGGCGGCGATTGGAAAAAAGCCCCAATGAGCTTAGCCGAGGGAACCAAAACCGATGGGCTTTGGAAGGGAGATATCCCCGCTGGCACCCTTAAGCCCGGCGATGTGTTGACTTTCTACTTCGAAATGACCGATGGCGGTGGTTTGACCTCGAAGACCGATGAATTCTCTTACGGTTACTTCGCTAAAACCACAGATATTTTGTTCTATTATAATGATGAAACGCTATCGACTGGCGATGCAAATACCTATTATTGGCATCAGGCGCCACATATGCATGATACTTGGAACGGCGTTGCTGACGGCGCGGCAACCAGCGACCTGCTGAATATGTTCGATTATATTGTGCGGATCGATGGCGGCGGTCCTGTCAATCTCGATAGCGAAGAGTTCAAGGCCTGGTTAGCCTCTGGAACGGCTGAGAAAAAGAAATTTTTATTCTGGTCATCTCCAGAGTTCTTGGGCTATGAGACGAATTGGACAGACACAACTTATGCTGCTGATGACTGGCATCATGTTTTCTTGGGCATTAAAGGGGTGAAGCATGATCTGCAGTATGCCGCTGCAGGTTATACCGGCACTCCAAATCAGCCATGGCCAGTGAATGCAGTAGAAAATAATCCGATCACCGGTGGAATAGCGAAGCTCTGCAAGGACAGCAGCTTCCAGTTGCTGCATAACCCCGCTTATGAGTTGGGATTCAATGATTGGTCTGATGGCCTGGATGCTGGTGAAGGGGCAGTGGCTTGCTTCTCTGACAAGGCTTCAGGACAACCCATGGGCTTGCATAAAGACGGCACTACTACTAAAACGGTCTTTATTGCGCTCGATCAACTGGCGTTGGATATCAATCCGCCATATACCAATGCCAATTACCACTGGCCAGAATTTGATTCACAGGAGACCAGCGTGCTCTACAATGCTCTGAAATGGCTCGGCGCTCCTGAAAAACCCGCAGCCGTGGATAATTCAAAACCAGGTTTGGTAGCGAGCTATAACCTGCATCAGAACTATCCTAACCCCTTCAATCCGGAGACGAAGATCAGCTATAGCATCGCCAAATCTGGACGGGTGAATTTAACGATCTATAATGTCCTAGGACAGAAGGTTGCTGAACTGGTCAATGGAATCCAGCCAGCCGGCAATTACCAGATCACTTGGAATGCGACCAATATGCCCAGCGGTGTCTATTTCTACCGACTGGAATCTGGTGACTTCTCCAAGACCTTGAAGATGATGCTGTTGCGCTAAACTCTTAATAGCTTTTTCAGGGTAAGTGATGAGTATAAAGCCGTTGGGGAGAAGATTCTCCCCAGCGGCTTTTTTATCGGAGGCTGCCACCTGGCGGCATAGCAGGCTTTTTCTTCTCAATAAGCGAAATCTATTAGGCGATACAAAACCGATCTATTAGGCAAAAAGCATTCAATGCGAATTGTGACGAGGGCAAAAAGCGAATTTAGCTGCATCTCTTGGGCAATCAACACAGATCCGATAAGCAAAAATCTATCGATCAGGCCAAAATGAAAAACCATTCCATCAATAAAAATATATTCACGTTTTTATTCTTATTGCTCACAGAATTTTCGTTTGCAGCAAACACCGAGCAAGAGGCAAGAACGAGCTACCTACCCGGAGTAGTTATAGCAAAACTGAAACCCGAAACCCAAATTCAAACTCTGTGGCATTTCCAACGACCTTCTTTGATGTTCCATGTCATGCCGGCCTTTCCGCTTCATTCAAGGTCCGCTACCTTATCCCGAATTTATTCCGTTTATTTCGATCCAGTATTTCCGCCGAATGAAATAGCCAGTCAGCTTATGAGCTGGAAGATATTTGAATATGTCGAACCCAAATATGTCTCTTTTGCAGCCGAGACAATTCCCAACGACTCGCTGCTTGGCCGACAGTCTCATCTCGGACAGATTCAGATGTTTCGCGGATGGGATTATCAGCAGGGAGATGGCAGCACAGTCATCGCAATTGTTGACAATGGCACGGATTATCGGCATCCCGATTTAGCCGCCAATATCTGGACGAATAATGTAGAAGCCGCCGGTTTGCCTAATGTGGATGACGATGGCAATGGGTACGTTGACGATATTCACGGCTGGGATTTCGGAGAAAATGATAATGACCCGAGTCATGGGACAGATCCCGCGTCGATCACTTCACACGGGACCCACATTGCTGGGCTTGCAAGTGCGGTGACCGACAATTTCATCGGTGTGGCAGGCGTGAGCTGGAATTGTTCGATCATGCCGATCAAAGCCAGCACGGATGCTGATACCCGCCAGATTCCTTTCGGTTATGAGGGCATAGTCTATGCCGCAGATCAAGGAGCAAAGGTGATCAATGTTAGCTGGGGCCGGCGCGGACCGTTTTCCCAATTTGAACAAGATGTGATTAATTACGCTGCGGCAAAAGGCTGCCTCATCGTCGCAGCCGCTGGAAATTCCAATGTGCAGGATAACTTTTACCCAGCCAGTTATGTGCATGTGATCGCAGTAGCAGCGGTGAATGATCTCGATGAAAAAGCCAGCTATTCAAATTACGGCAAATTCATCGATATTTCCGCCCCTGGCGGCGATGTCCGTGGAGGACGACCTGGGCTGTTCAGCACCTTTCCCGTCGAGCGCGGCAGTTATGGCGAATTTTCTGGGACATCCATGGCAAGCCCAGTCGTAGCAGGAGTTGTGGCTTTATTGATCAGAAAATTCCCTCAATTCTCCCCGTTGCAAATCGCCCGACAAGTGGTGATGACGAGTGACCCCATTGACCAAATTAACCTGCGGTATGATGGGCTGATCGGTTATGGTCGCGTCAATGCGTTTCGAGCACTGACTGAGGACGTTCAGGAGGAGGAGCCAGCTAAGGTGAGCCTGTTCAAAGTGGCATTCAACGATTCCGTTTGGGGAAATGGGAATGGATTGTTCGAGCGAAATGAGATCATTGGTGTCGATGCATGGTATCGGAACTATGCGATTAGCCCCGGTCGAAACTTGACCATCGCGTTAATAAGTCAGGATGCGGATATCATCCCGCTAAATCGGATCGCTACATTGTCCCATTTGCCCGCTGATGCCATAACTATCGTTCCTAAGGAACTCAGTTTTCGAATTCGATCTCAAGCAACGCCCCATTTGGTACAATTTGTATTAAATTATCAGTTGGATAATGGAACTGGAGGGAGCGATACGGTGTTCGTCGCCATCGGCAAAAGCGCGATCTTACTTGTGGATGACGACGAAAATGGCGAGCGTAACGTTGAAGGATTTTATACAACAATATTGGATCAAGCGCACGTCAGCTATCTGCTCTGGAATCATGCGCAACTGGGCAGTCCCTCCCCGCAACTGATGTCGTTTTTTCCGATGGTGATCTGGAGTTGCGAATGGGCCTTTCCCAGCTTAGAGGATCCAGATCGGGCGGCCATTGCCCATTATCTTGATCAGGGAGGAAGTTTGTTCATTTCCGGTCAGGACATTGGCTGGGACCTCGCAGATCCCGCTGGGGATCAGCACACAAGTCTAACTGAGCAATTCTATCGCGATTATCTGCATGCCATTTATCGGGCTGATCATAGTGGGTCGCAGCGCGTCATTGGAATACCTGGAACTATTGGCCAGGGATTAGAATTCGATATTTACCAGCCACAAATCCCCTATCACTTTCAATTTCCAGAATGGATCGAGCCCACCCCAGACGCTCAGAGGTCATTTCAATATGAAAATGGCCGAGGAGCAGGAGTGAGTTTTGAGGGAGAACATTCGGTGCTCTATCTTGGATTTGGATTTGAGGCCGTCGATGCCTCGCAATTCGATCCGCCAGATCGGCAATCGAAGACACGAAACGAACTATTGCATCGCATTATCGATAGATTAGGCCCACTTCGGCATCAGCCGCCAGGAGATCTGCCCGTAGCCCCAGATTCGCTTTCGCTTTCAGTGACCCTTTCACCTCTGGTCAATGATATGCAATCGCTGTTGCTGTTTTGGCGAACCGATGAGATGCAAAAATTCAACTCAGCACCCTTAATTAAAAAACAAGATCATCAGTTCATCAGCTCCATCGCTTTACGCGGTTACTCTGGCAAACTCCAATATTACTTCCAACTTCAAACACCTTACTATTCTTTTCAGTTGCCGCTGGCGGGTTTTGAGCGGCCATTTTCAATTTCGATTGGACAAGATACAATTCCGCCTGAATTGTTCCATATTCGGTTAAATGATATTTTCATTCAGAATCAACCGCGGGAAGTCGCGCTGTTTGTCAAGGATAACGTCGCTGTCGATCCAGCCTCAGTTTGGTTGCATTATCAAACCATTGGGATTTGCGATAGCATCCGAATGACGCTGCGAGAAGCTGGCTGGTTCGATGCGGTTATTCCACCTATCGCCAGTCTGGGGGAAAAAATATTTTACTGGTTCTCGGCTAACGATTCATCCATTCCACCCAACCGGGCAAGCTCCGAAACGTTCTCCTATCGAATTGGCATCGAAGGCTTCGAATATGGCCTGACATTTTGGGAGTCGGAGAACAATGGCTGGGGACTCGATGAGCTGCAAGCCCATTCAGGGCGATATTGCATCACCAGTTATCCCAGCAAAAGCTATCCAACCAATATCGACATTCGGCTTAATTGCAAATTCGGCCTGCCGCGAAATCAACTAAAAAATTTGATACTTTCTTTTTGGACAAAGCATCAATTGGAGAGTGATGGCGATGTTGGGCTTGTCGAAGTGAGTCTCGATCATCGGAATACTTGGCAGCCCGTTGGCGCTCCAGTTTCGGGCATGGCGGATAAGTGGTATCAAAGGTTCTATCCGCTCAGCGATTTCTATCAAGAAGGAACGGACACGCTATGCTTGCGCTTCCGCATGCTTTCCGATGCACTTCAGGTACAGCCCATGGACGGCTGGTTCATCGACGACATCGCGCTGCTGGTTGACAACGAAGCCGGGGTCTCTTCTCCGAATATCATCATGCAAAAGGGTTTTCTGTCGGTTCGACTTATAAATGTCGCGCCCAATCCATTCAATCTATCCGTTGAAATTCATTACGAACTTGCTGTCTCGGCGTCGATTGAATTAGAAATCTTTAATTTGATCGGCCAATTGGTTCAGCAAAAATCGCTCGGGTGGCAACTATCTGGCCAGCATAGCATTGTATGGGATGGCAGCGATCATCGGGGATCTCGCTGTGACAGTGGCATTTATTTCGCAAAAGTCAAAATAAAAGATCAACAGGAAGATTCATCCCCATTGGCGTCGAAAGCAATAAAGATGGTATTATTAAAATAGCATCGAACCATTTTCTCATGATGATTTAGCTGGATTAATGAATTGGTGAGAAGCAATGGCCCAACCAAATTGGTATCGAATCTGCGTCGGCTGTGGGACGCCGCGACATAAAAAAGATCTACTCAGAATTGTCCGAACGAGAGAAGGAAAATATGAGATCGATTGGCAACAAAAGCAAGCTGGGCGAGGCGCCTATGTGTGCCGCAATTTAGATTGCGCAATCAAAGCAAAGCGAAAGCGAGGGTTCAATCGATCGTTTCGATCCGATGTCCCTGGATCCTTGTATGATGAGCTCATTCAGCTTTTATCATCAAAAAAAGAAAAATGACCTTAACATGGCCGTTTTATTATAAAATTCATGGCTAATTATCAATTAAAAAAATGTATAAAATAAAAATTAATACTTGACATTTTGATTAAATTTTTTTATTATTCACCATTCTAAAAATGTTGTTCTGATCTTCACCTAATTGCCGCACAAATCCAAATTAAGTCAAATATTACGATGATGCAAAACACATATCTTTCGAGGAGGTGAGAGCGAATCAAAATTTTTCTTTTTTGGATTTTAAAATCCCCAATCAACTTACTTCACCACAAACCATGGAGGTATTTATGGTAAAAAAGCTTCCAATTTTGGTCCTGATGATCGCAGCGATTTTCCTCATGGCGGTCACCATCCAGGCAAGTGCTCCAAAGAAACAGCCGCATCGTTCCACGAAAAATTCCCTCAGTACCATTAGTGTATTTGATAACCAATCCCTGGCCGACCCAGTCATCTTCAGTGATGATTTTGAAGGAGGAAAACCGAACTGGGTGATCGATGCCAGTTGGAACCATGTCGCTACAGCAGCAGGCAATCGTGCCTATCAGCCAGTGAGCAGTTGGGAACCGAGCAATACGAACTTCTCAAGCCCAAGCACAAGCTGGCATGCCAAATTGGGATTGGATGAAGAGCTGGATTTCGTTATTTCTCCGGTGATTTACCTCCCAACGGAAGTGACCACTGGTGGTGTGACCAGCCCCTTGAAAGGTTTGAAGCTCGGTTATAATTATGATGTTGATACTCCTGCTGGCAATAGCTGGCATCATTTGGTGGGATCTGCCGAATGCTGGTGGCAGTTCACCAATACCGATCCTGGCGCGGGAACCAGTTCGTGGTGGATGGTTCCGAAAGATATCCAGCATTGGCGCCAATGGTTGGTGACGCCAGCAATCGATTTGACCTCTGCAACCGCTCCGGTAAATCTAACCTTCTTACACAAATACGATTCAGAGGTCGAATTTGATTATTACTCAGTGGACATTTCGACCGACAATTTCGTATCCTACAAGACTCTCGCATTTTACGATGGCAGCACCAAACAATTGACCTGGACAAACGTGAGCTTAGACATCTCGGATTTCATTGGCAAGGTGGTAAAAATCCGCTTTAGCAGCAAGGGCGATTATGGTACTGCTGAGGGATTCTGGGGCATTGATGAGATTAAAGTGAGCGATGCCAGCACCACATTCTTCTATGATGACGGTGGAGAATCTGGCACGTCGACTATCGTTAAAAATGGATTTGCCCCAGGGGCTCGCTTTGGGAGCGTCACAGGTTCTGCCAATCCATCTCCTGCTTGGAAGGCAGCAGAGCCTATTGTCGTCCCAGGATTCGGTGTATCAATTAATCCTGGCGATAGCATTCGCATCGCAATCCAATGGGAATCTGACGGAGCTTCCACGGCTGGGAGAGGATTTTTCATTGACGATGTGACCCTATATGGTATTGGATTATTGCCTTTCGATGTAACCGCTTTGGGCGCCACTGGATTCAATACCATAGCTGTTGATAAAAAGGTGAATTTGGGCGTTGTCGTTGCCAATGCTGGGTTAAATAGTATTACTGCAACCCTGCAATGGACCGGTGAAATTGCTGATATCACCACGGGAGATACTGTTGTTGTTCATCCAGCGATGTTTGGTACCTTAGCAGTTACTAATTTTGCTTCAGGCCAAAAAGTGGTTATTCCGACCAACCCAGCCAGAGAATGGCTGGTTAAAGAACCGGGTCATTATTTGTTCCGCGGAAAGGTTTCATACGCGCAGGATAATGATGTCAAGAATAACACTTTTCGCGTCGATTTCTTGGTATATGGTGCACCTTATACAAATGTGGTCTATCAACAGGATTTCCAGCAGCGCGCCGGGGGGAGCACATTGGAGGATCTGGGATTCACTGTGATCAACGGCGGCGGATGCAAAGCGACAGGCTTAAATGTCAATAAATGGGAATATGATTCTGGACTCATTTATGGGCATGGCGGAGCATTAATATCTTATGCCTGGGGCAACCTTGATCCCGGTACCGATGTTGTGGCTCCTTACGATAGCTCCGAGGTCTTAGATGAAGCGCTGATTACACCAGAGTTCGATATTTCTGAAATCGGGCCAAATGGAACGTTGTTTATGCGGTATTACGTCTATTTCCGAACGTTCCATCCAGCATTGGGTCCACCATTTGGCATGCAAAAAACTTCGTTTGAGATCCACTTCTCCATCGATGGTGGAAAGACCTGGAAAGCAGCCTTCGTATGGCAGGATTATGATGGTTTGGCCAACGACTCGCGCCGCTTACCGAACTACTATTATGGCACGCCGGTCCTGCCATATACAAGTTACCTGCATGTGGACCTCACCCCAGCGCTCAAGATGGGCGGCCAGAAGATGATGGTCATGATCGCTGTCAAATCTGAGAATTCTTACATCACCGGGATTAGCTTCGAGGATATGGTGGTTTATGGCGGCCTTGATTATGCCAGAATCACCAATGTTGCTGATATTCCCGATGACCAAGGAAAACAGGTGCGGGTCACTTGGAAAGCTTCATTTAATGATCTGAAATTATGGAATGAAGGCCGCTATGGGGATTTTGAACAGCATATAGTCACACATTATAACCTATGGCGCGTCATTCCCACCACTGGACTTGCAAGGGTGGCTGCTGCTACCGATCTGAAAAGAATGCTTTCAAATCCTGGCAAACCTGGGGACTCGTTTGTTCTGGGCAGCACGCAATATGATTTCATTGCCACTATCCCAGCTCACTTTGATCCAGTCTATAATTATGTGGCTCCGACGCTGGCAGATGGCGTGGAAACCGGCTTTATGGTATCCGCTCATACCAGTGATCCCACGGTGTTTGTCAACTCAAAGATCGTCAGCGGGAAATCCGTTGATAACCTGGCTCCGCATCCTCCGATGAATGTCATGGCGATCGGACAGAATAACACCAATATCATTACCTGGGAAGCCAGCCCTGATGAAGATGTCCGGTATTACTCTGTTTACCGAAGCGAAGTCAGCGGCAATTATCCTTCAACACCATTGGCTTATACCGTTGATTTGAGTTACACCGATGCCGCTGCTACCGTAGGGAAGACTTACTACTATGTGGTGACTGCTACTGACTTTGGCCTGAACGAGAGCAAATATTCCAATGAGACATCAGTGCTCACCAATGTAGAGGATCGGTCGGCCAGTGCCATTCCAACCGAGTTCGGCCTTGCGCAGAACTACCCCAACCCATTCAATCCAACCACAGCGATCAGCTTCCGGCTTCCGACTAGCTCGCATGTCGTCATTACCATTTACAACACCAGTGGTCAGGCGATTAAGACGCTAGTGAATCAGGAAATGAAAGCAGGTTATCATATCGCCTTATGGGATGGGACCGATTCCGACGGTCAAAGCGTTGCATCGGGCATTTATTTCTATCAGATGAAAGCAGGCTCCTTCTCTGATATGAAAAAGATGATGCTGGTGCGATAGTCTTTGACAGCGCAGGCATGATCCGACTTAGCACAAAAGCCATTGAGCGAGATGCTCAATGGCTTTTTGCTTTGATGTGCTGAATAAAAAATTCAATGAATATGGCGTTTTTTTATAGTAATGCTGACATCTTTTTTGGAACGGGGTAGCAATTAGCGTTCAGATTTAAATTCACAGCTTATTTTGGAACTACGATCGCCAATCCACGGTCAAACGCTTCGAAGCAGTAAGTGATCATCGTTTTCAAATCATAACTTCCATCACTTGAGTGAAAACGATTGATTGAAAACTGCATTGGGAGATCGCTGAACTTGAACATCGAAAAAGTGAAATCTCTCCTCAATCTTGGCCGCAAGGGCCGCATGATCGAAATCGGGAAAACGCCCGTCGAAATTTTGCTCAAGCGCCGGAGGGCTGCTTTGATCATCATGGCGTTCGATGCCTCTGATAAATTTAAAAAGCAAATGGAAATCGACTGTCTCCGGCATGGCGTTCCGCTCATGCTTTTCGGCAATAAATCGGAATTAGGAAAAATTTGTGGTCGTGACGAGGTGAGTGTCATTGGTATCTCAGATAAACATCTTGCAGATGGGATCAAAGCAGCACTCGTTTGAGCGAGAGGATAATAAATGCTCGCGAAGCGATAAAAGGATTTGCAGCGGGCTGGGTGGTTATTCTTTGAGCCCAATTACGATGAACTCGCAGGGATACGCCTCCGAATTCGCTGAAGAAACGCTGGCAAATCGCCCAGTCGTTTCATCGCGTTTCTGCGGCAAGATTTTAGACGGAATCGATCGCTTGATGATTCGATCTAACCGAAAGCCTGAATGCTGCAGGCTCTCAGCAAACACCTCGGCGTTTAAAATTTCAATGCCTTTTAATCGCGTATCTCCGATCACATAACAGCATCGGCCGCCAGGTTTTAAGATGCGGAAGCTCTCATCGAACACTTGTTGCATATCCATGAAAAAGGCCGCGATCTCTCTCGCCATCTTTTTGCTACGAAGGTTCATCTGTTCCACAATCCTCTGCCCAATCTGGCTTTTCAATTGTTGATCGTCATACGCTTTATGAGCAGTGCCGATGAATTCCCGTTTATATTCATTCAGGTCATCGGCAAATTCCAGCCAGATTGTAGAGAGCTGATGAAGATCTGCATATTCATAGCTGGTGACGTAAGGGCTTGAACTCACGATCAGATCGACAGAGTTGTTCGGGACGGGTTGCTCCCGGGCATCACCGATCTTGATATTTAAATATTGCTCGATATGATTTTTGACGGTTGCTGGGACAATCTGATAGAATTCAGCGTTCCCACGTTCCATCTTCGAGAGCTGTCGTTTGAAAGCGGCAAGCGGTCGCTCCGGTTTTTTGGAAAAATCGCGCGTCGGCTTGGTGCTGGTCTGGAGCCAGATAGAACAGTTTTTAAGAATGTGGCTGAACGCCACCAAAAAGAAATTCCGAATATCTGGTTTGGGAATTTGATTGATCATTCGGAGGATGATCCCCAGCTCCTGTTGTTGCGTAATCGAAAACCAGTAGTCGATTCGATCGCGATGGCGAACGGGGATCAATGGCTCGATGGAGGGGCGAGCTTTGTCCCAAGATGGGGACTCCAAATCAGCGAGTTGGTCCAATAAAGCAGCGATTTGCTCCGATAGCAACGCCGGTTCAAGCGGGGTCGCTTTGACGCGGGTCATCAAATAGGCTATTTTATTGATATCCGTACCGCTGGCTTTCATCCCCCGAGCAATGGCCGTAACGATGGTTGTTCCGCTGCCGAAAAACGGATCGTTGATATGAGCATCGCTCGATTGGAGATATTCCTCCATTAATTTTTCAACTAATTGCGGAATGAACTTCGCAGGATAGCGATGAAAATCGTGGGTCCATTTGCCAGTTTGCGATGGAGTACACCCTTCAAACGACCAATCAGGATCGATTGGTTTTTGTCGAAAGCGCGACAGGATTTCATCAGCAGAAAGCCACTTTTTCATGAGGATAGTCACGTAACGATTTTTGGGATGAGCTCCTTAACTTTCCCTGCCTAACGCCAAGCAATCAGTTCGTAAAAAGATCGCTGCAATTTTTGCGTGATGAGGCCAGGCTTCCCATTCGCCACACGCCGATCTTCCACTTGAACCACTGGGGTGATCTCAACCGTCGTGCCGATCAGCATGAGTTCATCCGCTTGATGCAACTCGACCTCGAGAATTGGGAATTCTTTGACCGGAATCCCCAATCTCCCGCAAAGTTCGATGACGATCTGTCGGGTGATTCCAGAAAGAATGTAATTGGAAGCGGGAGCAGTAACAAAAGTGCCATTGAAAATTGCAGCGACATTGGTGTGAGTTCCTTCAGTGATGCAGCCATCGCGGACAAAAACGGCTTCGGTGGCGCCTCGATCGATGGCCAATTGATGCGCTAAGATATTTGGCAAGAGCGCGATGGATTTAATGTCGCAGCGAGACCATCGAGTATCGGATACCAAGATGATTTTCGTCCCATGATCCAGCTCGTCTTGATGTGGCTGAAAACGGGAAGCTGCAAGATAAACGGTCGCAGGCGTCTCTTTCGCTGGAAAGCGATGGGTCCGCGGCGCTGCCCCACGAGTTACCTGAATGTAAACCGTCGCTTGACCATCAGTCAATTGGTTTTCTGCAATCAACTTTGTGGCGATAGGCAAAAGCTGATCTATATCAGAAAAATCAATTCGCAACTGCTCCAAGCTACGCTTGAGTCGCTGGAGATGCGCTTCTGCCATGAATAACTTGCCCCGGTAACAGCGAATCACTTCATAAGCGCCGTCGGCAAATAAAAAACCGCGGTCGTCTGGGGTGATATGAATTTGATCCTTAGGGAGAAAATTCCCGTTAAAATAAGCGATCATCCAATTTCACTCGGCTCGTTAAATTCATAGATTGGGGCCTCTCTTGCTCAGAACCTATTGGCCCTCTGCTTCCATTGGTTGAATTCAGAACTCGTTGTCCATTCGTTACCTTCAGCGCTTCGGGCGAAAGCTGCGGAGTTGCGAATTTGCGCATCAAAAATGGCTGAGATGTGCGCAAGGCTAATTTACGAAGGAAGATGTTTATCACGTAAGGCAGGCTCTCAAGCAGCCAGCCCAGTTCATATAGAAATTCCCGCAATGTCAGTGGTTGCGATACATATTCCACTTTACCCGCTTTGATAGCCCGAATAATAGCTGGTATCGTTTTCTCTTCCGCATAAACGTAAGAGTAGGTTCGGCCGAATTGGAAAGAGCGATGCGCATCAGAATTGCCCACCATTGGCAGATTCAATTGCTTTGCGATCCGAATCGCCTTTCGATTGGGATTGAACCACCGATAATAAAAATGACAAAATTCGATCGCATCAAAACAATGGTGATAGCGGATCAGATCTTTTCCGAGGCATTCGGGCAAAAAATAAAACGGATGCGGCGCGATCACTAACACATCGTCAGCTTTATGACGAAGCAAATCCGAATAATTCAAAACATGTTTTTTGGCAGAAAAATTAATCAGCAGCACATGCTTTTTGTGAATATAGGTCTCCACCCCATTGATCAATAGCAGACCTTTTTGCCGTGCATATTCAGAGAGCTCCGCATCTTGATATTGTAGCCCATGATGCGTAATGGCAATCGCATCGAATTTATGCTTTACTGCTAAATCGATCAGTTGTTTCGGCGACATTAAATTTTTTCGTCCCGCAACCAATTCCACTAGATCATTTGCTGTATGCAGATGCAGATCAACCTTCAGTCTCATGTACTACCCTTGTCACCAGATCTGTTCGAAGTTTTTAAAACATCCAAACATTATTTATCAAACTAAATGGTTCAAATCCGCGAGTCATGGATTAGCGCCCCAAAGCACGCCGCTGCCATTGGGTCGCTTGATGCAATGGTGCCACCAGCGGCGCGGCCGTGCGATTTGGGAAGTGCTGTTTTAAAACGAGCATGCTCAAGTCGCTCAGCTTCAGCGAGTCAATTGCGACATGATTGATTTTGATCGGATATTTTTCCGCTACCTTGACCAGAAATTGGTCGATGGCCTTGATTCGTTTTTCTGTTAGCGCATCTCGTTTTGCCTGATTCCAAACCTGCTCGATGGGAAGCGGATCCTTTCCTCGGATATCGAGGACTTTGAAGATCGAAAATCTATTATCTTCGGTTTTCACAGGCCCAGCGAGATCTCCAAATTGCAACTCTTGCGCGACTGCCCCCACTTTGCCCAATGCAGATGGTGCAAAATAACCCAAAATCCCATCGTTTTTCTTACCCAATTCGCGCAGCGTATATTGGCGCGCCAGTTTCCCCATATCTTCCCCGTTTCGAATCCGCGTTAATAGCTGGTTCGCCAACGATTCATCTGCCACTAGAATTTCCTGCAAATTCACCATCTCTGATGAGAGGTAATCGTTTTGATGTCGTTCATAAAATTGTCGTACCTCCTCATCTGAGACCGTGACAGTGTCGATGATCTGCTGTCGCAATTGCTGTGCCAGATAAGCATCATCCCACATCTTCTTTTGATATCGGACATAATAGCTTTTCTCAAGACCGGCCTTGCGCCCCTTCTGAGCTAACGCCTCCAATTCGATAGTCCTTCGGATCAAATGAGATAAGCTATTTCGAAACGCCTGCCGTGACTGATAATTTAACCGAAATGGGCTGACACTCAGCTTTTTAATAAAGTCTCCCACGGTCCAAATCGTGCCATCATTGAACCGGGCGAATGGCTCATTCAAACGATCTGCCAGACTTTTGCTTTTGAGCGAATCCAAGGATAGCTCTACTGGATGTTCCAATTGGGCCGAAGCATGACTGCTGTCTTGAATGGGATAAAATTTCTCCAATTCCCTTGCCACAAAATCGAAGATCTCTCGCGAAACCTTCACCTCTTTGTCCGCCATCAGAGAATACAAGAACTCGGTGAGGAGAACCGTCCGCTTTCGCTCTCGAAGTATTTTTTGAATCTTCGGGGCTTCGCGGTAATAATCTGCCTCTGTAATTAGCGGATTCGTCCGCTTATTGATGAGTTTGATGAGAAAAAAGCTGCCATCCGCCTCAATTGGTTCGGATACCTCATTCAGTTTCAACTGATAGGCAGCTTGTTCAATGTTTGGATGGGCATCTCCCCATTTGATCGTCAGGGTAAGTACCGAATCAGCAGCGATGAAAGTATCTGTCTGGAATGCTCGTTTCACCTCGTGCATATTTTTTCCAGCAAGGAGTTGGTGTCGGGCTTGCTGCGCCCGCTCCATCGTATCGAAGCTCAACACTTGCACATCCAATTCGGATTGCGATTGCAAAAAGGCTTGCTTCACCTCCTCTTTGGTCAACGTAATCTTCGACGCGACCTCTTTTTCGAACAATGCCTCGATGATCGCCTCTTTTTCCATCTGCTGGGAATATGCTTTAAACTTTTCGCTATTGTATAAATTGCGCCGATATGCCTCAGCAACCAGCACTTTTTCGCCCAGGAGGTCAATCAAGACTTGTTCGCGATTTCGCTTGCTATCTTTGGTCATTTGAAGATGCGGGGTAAACTCATAGCGTTCGCGAAATTCAGAGAGCGGAATGGTTATCTTGCCAACCTGAGCTACGATCGGCTCTGGCGCTTTGCGAGAACAACTGATAAGCAAAGCGATTCCCAAAAAATCCAATAAAAGGAGCGAAACCCGAAGTATTTTGTTCATTGTTCTGGATCTAAATTTCATCCGTGCTAATTTCTGTTCAAAAATTCGAACCAATTTGATCTTATATTCCATTCATTCGAGTTAAGATCTCTTCAGCTACCTCAACGTCGTTAAAATGAATGGTCTTATCCTTCAATGTTTGAGTGGTCTCATGGCCTTTTCCCAACAGCATCACAATATCGCCAGGCCGAGCTTGCCGCAGCGCAAATTCAATCGCTTCATAGCGATCGATGATCCGATGATATGCTGTTGAATTCATTCCCGCCGCGATTTGATCGATAATTGCCTCTGGATCTTCATTACGAGGGTTATCAGCGGTGAGCACTATCAGATCGCTATATTGTGCAGCTATTTTTCCCATCAACGGCCGTTTCTCTTTATCTCGATCCCCCCCACAGCCGAACACTGAGATCAGGCGATTCGGTTTCAGATTTCGAGCTAAGCTAAGCACCTTTTCCATGCCGTCTGGAGTATGCGCATAATCGACCACAACAGAGAATGGTTGCCCCCGATCCACCAATTCGAAACGACCGGCTACCCTGATCTTTTGCTCCAGGCCGCGCTTGATAGTCTCCAGATCAAAATTCTGAGAAATAGCTGTTGCTACTGCGGCCAGGCTATTATAGACATTGAACGTCCCTACCAATTGCTGCTGAATGTCAATTTGTCCGATCGGTGTGACCAGTTGATATTGGGTATTTTTAATTGAAAAATTGATGTTTTTTGCCATGATGTCGGCTGGCTGATAGATGCCATAAGTCAACCGATGAGCCTTGGTCGCCTCCAAGAAATATTTGGCGTACGGGTCATCTGCATTTACGATGCCGAAATCATTCGGCTCTAGCCACTGGAACAACTTCATTTTCGTATGGAGATAATGGTCCATTGTTTTGTGATAATCGAGATGATCCTGAGTTAAATTGGTGAACAATGCGACGTGATAATGGATCCCATGAACTCGGAAAAAGTCGATCCCGTGTGAGGAGACCTCCATCACGCAATATTCAACATCTCGCGCAACCATGCGGCTAAAAATCTCCTCCAAATCGGGAGGCTCTGGAGTCGTATCCTTGGATTTATTGATCTCTCCATTGATTTTGTAATACAACGTGCCAATAAGTCCCACGCGATATTTCTGCATCAGGATGCTTTCGATGATATGGGTTGTAGTAGTCTTGCCATTAGTCCCAGTCACCCCAATCATTTTCAAATGGCGCGACGGAAACCCATAAAAACGATTGGCTATCACCGCCAATGCATATCGGGAATTTGGAACGATAATTTTGATTGCAGGTCGGGATAATGGGAGATCCCGTTGTAACATGACGGCGACGGCCCCATTTTGAAGCGCCAAATCGACCCGGTCATGACCATCTGGAATTTCGATCTTATCCAATTGAGTGTAGATATTGATCGCTACATATAAATAGCCAGGTTGAATTCGAAGCGGATCATAAGCGATCCCTTTGATTTCCACATTATCGATTTCACCATATACTTGTTTTTCGGTTAAATCATCCAACAACAGCTTCAGTTTCATATCATCCTCACATTTAGTTCGGGACTTAGTCATGATAAGTTAATATACTTTGTTGAGCCAGCTTGTCATACGCATCACGTAAATCATCATGGTTCGCAGCCAGTCGTTCAATGAACTCATCAAGCAATCGCCCTCCCAGGTCCCAAGCCTCCCGTTCAAAAGCGATTTTCTCAGCACCTTTATCGATATTCAGCAAGTTCCAAAATTCGCGCTCCTTGTCCTGGTTCGACCATTGGCGCCATTGCTGATAATGACCCGCCTCATGAAACAGCAGACAAAGCGATTGACCGAAATCCTCGGTTTCGCTCTTGTAAAAGAGATTTATCGTCGCAATGTCCTCAGTCGGCGGATAAAAAAATGCTACCGTTCCTGTAATAGGAATCAACTTGATCGACAGTTGATCAAATTTTTCCCAACAAAGGAACGCCTTGGCTTCGAATAACAGGGCTCGGTTGATCATTGTCCTTAATTGAGACCATGATTTTGATTGGAACTTTCATTCAGCGTCTGAGTAACCAAATCTGACTCGATGAGCTGAATTTTAAAATGCAAATTTAAGCAATTTAAAGCCATAAATCAAGCATTAATTTTCAGATTGGATTATTCAAGTTTCTTTGGAAAGCAACGAACCAGAAGCGATCGACATTCGTAACAGCTTGAATCATAAGCAGCGAACTTGGAAAGAACTATTATGCCAGAATTGCCAGAAGTTGAAACCATCGCCCGTCAATTACGCCAACAAATCATTAATAAGGTCATTGCTCGGGTCGAGATATTGCGTCCAGACCAGTGGCACAAAAATTTGCCTGAGCAAGTTCAACTTGCCTTGGTTAATCAGCGCATCTATCAAGTCCAAAGACGTGCCAAATTTATTTTGATTCAATTCCAAAGCGGTGGCAATTTGATTATTCACCTTCGCATGACTGGTAAGTTGATCTGGACGCCATTTGAGCCAATTCTGGATAAATTTACCCGAACCATCTTTCATTTCACTGATGGCTCATGTTTGCAATTCAATGATACGCGTGCATTGGGTTGGCTGATTTATTTGCCAGAGGGCGAGCAATATGTTTCTTTACTCAAGTTAGGAGTCGAACCGCTGAGCCAGGCATGGAAGCTCGAGCATATCCAAACGCTGTGTCGAGGATCATCATTAGCAATAAAGCTCTTTCTAATGGATCAGAACAAAATTGCTGGTATTGGAAATATATATGCGAATGAGATCCTATTCCGAGCTGGCATCCATCCCGAACGCAGGGCGAACACCCTTTCTGATGAAGAAATTGGGAAGTTGTTTTATTGGATCCCTCGGGTTCTGGAACTGGCAGTCCAAAAAATGGGCACGACTTTGGGTAATCGGGTATCAGATTATCGATCGGTCTTCAATATGGAAGGTGGATTTCAGAATATTTTAATGGTCTATGGCCGTGAGGGAGAACCCTGTTTCCAATGTGGTCAGCCGATTGTTCGAATCAAACAAAAAGATCGCAGCAGCTTTGTGTGTGAACACTGCCAGCATTGAGCTAAGTCTGGAATTAGCTTTATTATGGGCTCGACTTGGACCCGAGCCATCGAAATCGCAAATTCAAATTTTAAGATTTGTTCGAGTTTTTCGCCTAAAAATGTTTCAAAATTGACGATTGATTTCATCGAAATTTTTAATTATATTTTCAGCCAAAAAGCCGGCTGGGAATTTCAAACGATGGAGGTGCATCAATGCCAATTTATGAATACATCTGCCGGGATTGCAATAAAAAAATTAGCCTGTTGATCCTAAACCCAAGCACACAATCACCAAGATGCTCAAAATGCGGCAGTCCCAATCTTGAACGCATCATGTCCCGCTTCGCAGCGATCCGTTCAGAAGAGAGCCGCCTCGAAAGCCTTGCCGATCCTAGCAAATGGGGTGATTTGGATGAGAACGATCCGAAAAGCATGGTGAAATTTATAAAAAAAATGGGACGAGAAATGGGGGATGAGCTGGGAGAAGATTATGATCAATTGGTCGAGGAAGCTGAGGAAGAAGCGGCCAAGGCTGCCTCAGGCCAAGAAGACAGCTCTGAAGAATAAATACTCAGAATGATTGAGGGCTTAGTTTTACTGAGATTTGCGCCCCTTTTCAACCCAATTGTACCTGGGGAAAAATATCAGTTTTTTTCTCAGCCATTCTCAGCATTCGATCGCAACTTTTCTGATCAGAGATTCAGCGTTTGATTTTTAAAGTTCAAAGAAAAATCCGAATCACTTGGGCAATTAAAACACAAGGAATAAGAATCATTATTGGCGTTTATTTTTATATTTTTTGGGGCAAATCTAATTAAACACGATCTGAGAGATAGCAAATGCCATCAACGATACCCTGCCCGAAATGCCACGAGTATGCATTTCACAAATCACATACCCGAAATTTTTATGAGCGATTGAGAAAAAGGCTGTTGCGTCAACAGACCTACCGATGCCACAAATGCGGCTTTAGGGGATGGATGAAAATTCGCATCCTCAAACCGCGCCCATCCTGGAAGCAACTCATCATTTATCTGATGGTTTTTTTATTGGCTGTTTTGTTAAGCTTGCTGCTGAAAGGAATGTTACGGTAAGAGCTCGGAATTAATTGGCAAAATGTTATTTGCTGGCTTCGATTCTATTTTATGGAAGCAATATTTTCTGAAACTTCATTAGCAAAGGTGGCTCATCATAAAAATGTTCGAAGATGTTTCCAAAATTTAATAACTGCCCAGCTAAGTTGTTACAACTTAGAGAAAATACTTGCATTTTTGGAAAAATTGTGTATATTCATAGCAGGCCAAAATCTTAATGAATGTTAAGCATCAATCATAATCAGCTCGTTAACTAAAAGAAATCATCTTACCATGAGAAAAAGACACCTATTATTGTTCATTGTGTGGTTATTGAGTATAGCGACCACTATTTCCGCGCAAATCCCTCAAATCTTGACCAAAAGCTGGAGCGATGGTCAACCAACTTTCCGAAATATCTCCCAATCGAACAATGTGCGGGTGGACTCGGTAGTGAGCCTGATACCAACGCTGGGATTTAGCGAGGAACCGCCTGGATTTGAATTGATGCTTTCTGCGTTCGATTCAAATTGGACCTGGCCTCAAGAGCCAGCCGATAAGGTGAAAATCGTTGGTGCAGCGGCGATAGAACTATACTTAGACCTCAACAACGTGATTCATTATGTGGTGGCAGATCGCGAGGGGGGGAAAATTATTGATTTGATTCTCCCCCGGCCCGATCGAGCCTGGGTACTGGACGCAATCGATGGAGATCGACTTAACAACCCAGCAAGCATTCAAGTTTATAAGGAAAATGGGAATCCAGTATTCTTGATCGCTGAAGAAGGCCGACATCGAGTCATCAAATACGATCGTATTGGTGACGTAGTGAAATGGAAATTTGGGGCGCCTGCCTCAAATGAGCTTTTTTCTCCCCTGGATGCTGTGGTCATCCCTGGCACTGATCAGGTACTAATCTGCGATACTGGGAATCATCGCCTGGTTCTAGTTGATGGGGCGGGTACTATTATTAATACCTTCGGCAGTGGCATTTTAAATCGGCCAGTTGACATCGACTACAATCCGACCTCTCAGGAAGTGCTTATTACCGATCAAAATAACAATCGCGTCTTGAAATTAGACATCCGAACCAATGTGGTCACGTGGGATTATGATATCGGGTTAAATCTTCCCTCGGATGCAGATTTCTTGCCCAATGGCGACGTGCTGATCTGCGATCGAGGGAACAATCGGATGATCGAGGTGAATCTGAATCGACAAATCGTGTGGCAATTAGAGACGCCCATTCAAAATTTGAAGGATGCCGACCGATTGGGTATCGATTTGGGTCAAGAATGGGTAAATAAGCATCTGGCTATTGTCAATGGTCAGCCAGCTTTGATCGGCTACCTTTCTCATGAATTCTATTCAGCCCCGCGGTATTTGAATCGCGCTGTGAGTTTTGATCAGTTATTTTGGACTGCGAAAACTGAGCATAATACTTCCATTCAACTTCAATTCCGTACTGGGAATTCTCCCGAGCAGCTTATGTCGCCGAATAATCCATGGCGCGGCCCATCAGAGCTTGAGGCCTATTATACGACTTCGGGCAGCGAGATCAATCCGATTCACGATGGCGATGCCATTTATCAATTTAAGGCGATATTGTCCACCAGCGATCCTTTATACACCCCAGTGCTCAATAATGTCAAAGTGACTTATCGGTATTATGATACTGAAGTGACTGGCCAACTTACGAGCGGCGTGGTTCGTGACTCAAGTAACTACATCATCACCAAATGGAAATCGCTAAAATATCATACGATCTTGCCGCCTAACCCTATCAATCGGGACAAAGTTCGCATCGAAGTCACGCTTCAGGATGGCATCAGTGGCGCCCCATTACGCACATTCGTTGCCAATCCCTTCAATTCTGTCAATGAAGAACCACTCGACAACATTGCAGCGCTTCGGCTCAAGCAAAATTTTCGGATCCACGCTACTTTGAATACCAATACGACTGCGGCAACGCCAATATTGGATAGCTGGGAATTGATCTGGGAATCAACCCCATTAACAAAAGCAAACATCGATTTCGTTAAATTGATCAATCAAGAGTTTCGGCCAACCTCCTATTATCGCGTCCCAATTTCAGGGCAGGACTATATCGATTATGTTAATGTCCGTCTGGTAGATCCGAATTTGGTGCCGATCCAGTCAGCTATCACTCTCAGGATCTCTTCGTTGCAAACCAGGGATTCTGAGCAGGTAACTTTAAGTTTGAGGCCAGAAGGCTGGTACCTGATGGATACCAGCATTCCAGCGGCCATAGCCGATACAGTAAAAATCAATGATAGAATTTTGCAGGTTCAGGATAGAGATCGATTGGTTGTGACATACATTGATCCCATGAATCCCTCTGACCAAGCGTCCGACACCGCTTTGATTGTTCAAAACACTGAGGGAATCGTCCAATTTCTCATTCGCGATGTCGAGGGGTTGATTAAGATTCGAGATGATTATTATACCAAGATCGATTCGGCAGCCATTGGCGATACAATTTTTGTCTACTTTACAGGAGAGCGCGATCGAGATTTGTCATCTGATCAAGACAAATTTTCTATCGTCGTATTCGATTTTGAAACTGCAGATAAAGAAACGCTAAATGTGTTAGAAATTCCTGATAGTCTATCGCGATACCAAACAGGAAATTTTCTCTCTGAAGGGCTTCCATTGGTGTTAGGACGAACTCCGATATTTAGTGATGGCTTGCTCCAGACATTTGCAGGGAGTCGCATCAGCCTCACTTATGAAGAAACCATTTCCAAAATTCCCATCATTAAAGTTTACGACAAACATCCACCCATCCCAATTGAACCGTATGCTGGGCTTCGATCGCTTGACTTTGATATTGCGCCCAATCCATATTATGAGGATCGCCACAATTTATTACGGATTCGAGTGGCCTCATCAGTGGGGGATTTAATAGTGGAAAAGATAGAAATTTTCAATTTTGCTGGACAAAAGATCACTGAGATTGCTGGCTCAAGCTTAAAGTTTTATTATGCCTATCCGATACCAGCAGAGCAATTTAGCTATGCAGACAATTGGTGGGATTTGCGGGATCAAAATTCTGTGCCAATTAGTAGCGGCACTTATTGGGTTAAAGTATCGGGAAATACGGTAAACAGTAATCGGAGTTTTTCTCATATCAAAAAGCTGGTAATTGTTAGATGAATCGAATAATGAACACACTCACCATGGACCTATCATATGATAAAGAATATTACCTCAGTTGAGGCAGCCGGACAAGATGGCAGCCATCATCCTATAAAATACGTGAAAATCATTTTGCTGCTCGTGGTGCCGTTGCTTGCGTTCTCTGGATATGCGCAACAAAGTCAGGGCATCGGAAAATATGGGGCATCATTCCTCCAAATCAGCCCCACTGCTCGCCAAGTTGGCATGGGAGAGGCGTTCACTGGCTTGGCCGATGATATCGGTTTGCTTCGATATAATATCGGCGGTTTAGGCTATATCAAAAACCCCATGTTGGGGATCCATTTCCACAATTGGATCGATGATACGCAGCAAGGTGCTATGGGACTGGCGCTCCCTACGCTTTATGGCATTTTCGGTTTTGAGCTGGATTATTTTAACGAAGGAACGGTTACAGAATTCGATCCCAATTTCAATCGCTCGGGTGCGGAAATCAGCAGCAATGATTTCGTTCTCACTTTGGGATATGGCTCATTTGTTAATATTTTCAAACGCCCGGTATCGTTCGGTGGCGCCTTGAAAGTCGTACGTCAGAACTTGGCAGATCAAATGGCTACCGCGGTCGGATTAGATCTCGGCGTATTAGTGAGAACCAAATATATCTCCTATGGGGCGTTGGTTCAGAATCTGGAACTGACGAAATTAGAGTTTTTAAAAAAGAAGGACAACTTGCCTGAGACGTATCGGGCAGGTATCGGGCTGCATTTCCCGATTGTCGACAATGTCAAAGCAAATACAGGGTGCGATGTCGCCTGGCTGGTCGATCAGAAAGTGAGAGCCTATGTGGGCGGTGAAATTGTGTTCAGCGATTTGATTGCGGTCCGTGGCGGGTACAAAATCCACGAATTTGAGGCCAGCCGCTGGTCGGCTGGCTTGGGGCTTATTATTCCGATGAGCTGGTTTTATGGTTCCCAGACCCAATTGGATTATTCCTATAGCCCATTGGATGTTTTTGATGCCGCGGCGCACCGATTCTCTTTAGTTTTTGCCTTTGGTCGAGCTGCCGGGTTGGAAGCACCAAGGGTCACTATCACGCCCCAAGACCAAAGGGAGATTGCACGACTGAAAGAGCAACTCAAAAAAGAGGTGGAGGCGGCAGAAAAAGCGCGACTTTCGGCGGAAGAGGCAGAACGCCGAGCCAAAGCCCTCGAAGATGAAATGCAGAAACGGTTTAAACGGATTCAGGAAATTGTCGAGTCTAGCAAGGGTAAATTGGAATTGGTCACCCCAACCGTTCCAAAATATGGAGACAGCATTCTGGTCTCCATGCGCATCAATTTCGATTTCGATAAAGCGGACATTAGACCAGATGAATATGGGACCATGCATAAAGTGGCCGAAATCTTGAACACCTATCCAGAGAGCAAGGTCCATATCTCTGGCCACACCGATTTCATCGGTTCAGATGAATACAACATTCGACTATCCCAGCGCCGGGTAAACAGCGTGATCAATTTCTTGACAACGCGCGAAAAAATTTCTTATGATCGGTTCTTCATGCCCATCGGTTATGGCGAAATGAGGCCGGTGGATACCAATACCACTCCCGAAGGCCGGTTCCGAAATCGTCGCGTCGATTTTCTCATATACACTGCACCCACCGCTCCAGCTGTCCCTGAGGGCTCTGCCATCCAGGGGGTGGAGATCGTCGATGCGAAAACAGTGAAAATCGTGTGCAATGGCCGCGTGAAGTTCGTCGATGAGCTCATGGACAATCCAGATCGTATTGTAGTGGATTTCCCAGGTATTTTCCTACTGGACGATCGCTCGGTTTATGAATTGAATATGGGCCCATTTATTCGCGCGCGGCTCGGTTATCACCCAGAGGATCGTTTCTCTCGGGTGGTGATCGATCTGAGAAATCGCATCAACTATACGATTGAGACGGAAAACAATCTGATTTATATCAAACAATTGTAACGTGATGATGATACCGTCGCACTTGTAGGTGCGATAATTACTGATCGAAAAATAAAACCCAATCAATGATCACAGACCATGGTTCATTGGTTGGGTTTTCTATTTTGGTCCCGCTGAGTTGACTCCAAAATTAATAACCGCAATCTAAATTCAGCATAAAAGCTGTAAGCGCTGGGAGCAAATTGAGAGCTAATCAGGATTCAGAGCAGAATAAAACGGATCACTGCTATCAATGGGCAATTCCACCTTGCAGCCGAGCCGATTGGCTTTATAGATGGCGGTAAGCACCTGAAGCGAGCGCCGAATTTCAGCGACATGAATAGCAGGCTGCCGCTTGTTGATCACGGCATTGACGAAGTCTTCGACCAATCGACGATGGCTGGCAGGTTCGAACTGATAGTTTTTGCTTGCCAAAAATTGCTTCACCCGTTGCTCATGGTGAGCATCTACCGAATAGAACTGCCAGGGCTGATAAGCCACCCCGTACGGATCGTCTGGAGAGATAGCTTCCAAATCGGTCCCCACAATTTCCAGATGGCTGCGTTGCCGATGGGCGGTCACTGTAGCATTAATAGCTCCAAACCCCCCATTTTTAAACCGCAAGATCGCAGCACCAGTGTCTTCAATTTCAATTTGATACTTCATCGCTGCAACTTCAGCGATCACAGTGCTGATGTCCCCTAAAACATAAATCAGCGCATCCAACCCATGGCATGCCAGCGTAAAAATGATCCCACCGCCAGACCGGTTCCAGGTATTCCGCCAAGGCACATCAAAATATTCCTGGGTTCGATGCCAAAACAAATTGTTTGTGGCATATACAATTTTGCCGAACAATCCATGCTCATGCAAATCTTTGAGTTGTTGGATACCTGTTCCAAACCGCCATTGAAACGCCCCACCAAAGCATAATCCAGTTTGATTCACCAACGTTTCAATTTTATCTAGTTGAGCCAAATTCAATACCACTGGTTTCTCGCAAAGCACATGCTTCCCGACGCTCAAACTATCGACAATCTGCTGAAAATGATCGCCCGGGGGAGAGCAAATGCTGATAATATGGATGTCTTCACGCTTCAGCAAGTTCTCATAGCGATTAGTAGCAATAGGCGCGTTGAATTGCTCAGCCCGAGAGCTTGCTCGCTCAAGATCTACATCGGAGAAAGCTATGACTGACACACGATCTTTTAGTCGCGCAAACGATTCACCATGTGCTTCAGAAATTCCACCTGCTCCAATAATTCCGACCCCAAGTTTTTCCATTTAACGATCCTTTCTCACTTCGATTTTTGCCAATTGTTCAGTAAATTGAATAATCGCCCCATGATCCATCTCTCCCTTGCCATCGAGGATAAGAGCGGATAAGATTTGTTTCATGATGCTGGTGAGCGGCAAGGGAACTTGTAATTGTGCGGCGGTGGCTAAAGCATTAGCGAGATCCTTGTCATGCAATTTGATTTTGAAACCTGGCTTGAAGTTGCGATTTACAATCATTGGGATTTTGGCATCCATCACACGGCTACCAGCCAATCCCCCAGATATCGCCTGGTATAATTTATCTGGATCCAGCCCTGCTTTTTGGGCAAGAACGAACGCTTCTCCCAGCGCTGCCAAATTGATCGCGACAATGATTTGATTGGCCAATTTAGCGAAGCCCCCAGCTCCTACATCGCCGACGCGAACAATAGTCTTGCCCATTGCTTCGAATATTGGCCGACAGCGATGGAATATTTCCTCTTTTCCGCCGACCATGATGGCCAATGTCCCCTGAATCGCCCCAGGTTCGCCGCCGCTCACTGGTGCATCTAAAAATTCCACACCCAGCTTTGCGGCTTCGGCCGCCAAACGCTGCGATACCAACGGCTCAATAGAGCTCATGTCGATGATAATCTGCCCTGGATTCGCACCTTCCAAAATCCCTGATTCTCCCAATACAACTGCCTCCACATCATCTGAATTGGGGAGCATGGTGATTATTACATCAGAACGCTGGGCAATTTCTCTGGCAGACCGAGCTGATTGCGCCCCATCTCGAGCCAGTTCATCAATGGCTGGTCTGCTGCGGTTAAACACCACCAAGGTATAACCAGCTTTCATCAGATTCCGTGCCATAGGCTTGCCCATAATACCAAGCCCGATGAAACCAATTTTAGGCTTGTTCTCAATCATTCGCTTCTCACCTCCGTATATCTTCAGTTTGAAATGAACAGCGATCGAGATCTCATAACTCTCAATTGATATTTATCTCCACACTTTTAATCAGCTCATATTCATAAAATTTCAACTCGTCTCTCTGTCGGTTGCTGCGCTGCCATCTTTGAATTTAATTTCAGCCAGAAAGAGGATGATGTCGAAAAAGATGGCATCATTTATCACCTCAGAAGTTTGCTTTATTTTCTGATAGGACAATATTTAGTTTTTCTTCTCCAAAAATCAAGTTGCAAATATAAAAAAATAATTATCCAGTTGCAATAAAAACCTGGTTTCATCTGCCAATTTTATCAAGATTAAAATTGCCTCCCATTTCATCTTAAATCGCCCCTGTTGTCTCCACAACGGTGTTAAATGAGAAGTAAATGATTTGCGGGTCATACATAAAAAAATGTTGTATTTTGTCTGAAAATTTTGTAAATATAGCTTTCGGTGTTGGCGATGATTTGACCCTTGATAAAAAGAAAGATGGTCTTGGTCAAATCTGTCCTTGTTTGCTGAAAATTTTTGTGGACAAAAAGAAACTAATCGATCCAGATTACGTTTATTCTGAGCGATTTGGTATTCAGAACTCGATCGATTTTCTGAATACTGAAGCATCGCTATCTTTACGCGAAGCGAATCATGGTTTGAACTCGGTGAAAATCATGCCGAAGATTGTTCACATGATAATGGGACATTATTTGAGTTGAACCTATTTTATCATAGCTGAAGAATGCAGGCTTTCTAAAGCTGGCATTAAAAAATTCTCATCCATCGCCTGGATGAATATTTCTTCAGGAGATCTTGGAATGGCAGATTTAAAGAAAATAAAAAGGCTGTTTTGGCGCGAAGCAGAGGAGCAATCAGTTACTTCTTCCCCTAAAGAAGTTGACATCTTAGCGCCGATTCCGATGCAAGAGGAAGTTCCAAAATCAGCTCCGGCGAGCGATTCAGAATTTTATGGTGCAATCGAGAAAGCGATCGCGAGCGCCATGCCTGCCGAATTTGCTGAGTTTTACAATCAAATGTCGGTGATCAACGAAAAATTTCCCAATCTGGACAAGGCGACGCGCTATCAACTGGCATTTCATGCCGCGCAGACAGCGCTAAAGACCCGCAACCAACAGTTAACGCCAGCCATCTTATCGAAATCGTTAGACAGCTTAACCCGGACTTTAGAAACAGAAAAACAGGAGTTCGAAGCAGCAAATGAGCAGAGTTATCGGGATAACTATCGAAAGGTAGAGCAGAAAGTACAACAGATGAGCCAAGGCATCAAGGAGCGGGAGAGTCGTTTGCAAATCCTGCAACAGGAAATCGAAGCGTTTCTTGCTGCGAAGAATGCCGAAAAGAAAAAGCTGGAGGACGAGCGGATGCAAATGATCTCGCAGCGGATCATCGCTGAAAGCGAGATGAATCAGCTCAAGCAGAAGAAGGCCGAGCGAGAGAACCTCTTTAATGCTGCGTTAGAGGCGCATCGTCAACGACTTCAAGAGCTCAAAATTGAATTGGAAGAAAATTTGAAACAGATCAAATAGTCTGGAGGATTGAAAATGACTGATATGCCTACATTGCCTGGTGCTGATAAAGTAACGACATTTTTATCGAAAAAGCAAAAGGCTTGGGGTAACTTCGGAGCATTGATTCTTCTTGCATTGCTCGGAGTTGGCTTTTATGCGGCCGCGCCCTACTTGATTCAGCTTGTGAATTGGGGGATAACCTTAGTGGGTAAGACCATTCTGCTGGGAATTTTGGTCGTGCTGGCCGCGATTCTCTGGTTCTTATTCACCAGTAAAAAATTTTGGGCGATCCTCTGGTATTGGAGGGCAAAATTTTATCGTTGGTTCACCTCGCTGATGATCAAATCCAACCCCCTGGATATAATCTATGCCTACGTGAATGAGTATCTCAGCGAAAAGCTCAACACGATCCGTAGCGCCGCGGATCACGTCTACGGCATCCGCAACGAGATCAAAAATAATATCGACAATTATCGGGCTCAAATCAATGAGCGGATTCAGCAGGCGGAGGCACTCAAGAGCCGTTTCTACAAAGATGGACAATGGACCAATGAGGAAAAGCGCTTTCAATTTCAAAAGATCAGCAGTGAAGCGGGTATGTTGCAGACGAATTTGACCAAATCCGAGAAGCGGCTCGAACGCGCTGAAAAGTATTGCCAGATCATGAAGAAAATGCAGCAGGCGTTCGAATTCTACCGAGATAAAACCAAGTTCTTCGCTGACACGCTTTCCGCCGATTATCGCGAGGCGCAGGCCATGGCGAAAGCAACCGAAGCCACTTCCAGCGTGCTGGGCGGCGATGCTCGGGTTGATATCTACGAACAATCCGTTAAATACGTCCAAAATCAGATCGCGCTCTTTACTGGTCAGGTGGATCGTTTCATGCAGGTAGCCCCCCAATTCATGGCAGAGTCAGAGATCCACGACATGGTCAGTGAAGATGCCATGATGAAAACTTTGGAACAATGGGATAAAGCCACCGACCAGTTGATGGAACAGGCTGAGAATATCGGCAAAGCAGGGCAGGCGTTATCCGCCGGAGACACCAGCCAAGCTGTGGCAATCGTCACCAGTGGAGAGAAAAAGCAATTGATTCCAATTGAAACTGGGGCTTCAGAATCAGAAGGCAAAAAGAAATATCGCTGGTAATAATAGCCCTCTGGATTCCGATGATCTTTCAGAGCAATTTTTTGACAATCACAGCCGCTTTTCAACTGTTAGATCTGCCCAGCGCAGGTGGATGACTGGTCTCTTTTAGGTTTGGATCATTCAATCGTGAATTTAATAACACATTATTGTTGGCAAGACAGGTAAGGAGGGACAAAATGGCTGATCAATTTAGCGCAAGAGAGAGCAAAGGGGGATTAACGCCGTTCGCCAAAATACTTATCGGCCTAATTATCGTTGCAATTGTTGGCTATATCGGCTGGAAATTTCTTCCTGGCGAAGTTGGTATTGGCGGAAAAGAACTGCGAGTTCACCTCGTGACCTACTCTGGCATGGCGCCTGGACCTTATTTCAATAATGGGATGTCGCCCAATCCCGAATCGCGGTACCTAAAGGAATATGGATTGAAAGTTAAATTCACGGTCATCGATGTGATTCCAGACGCCATTCAAGCCTGGAAGGCGGGCAAGCTGGATATCATCGTGCTGACAGTGGATTCCTATCCGATTGGTCTCCAGGAATTACTATCCTTCAATCCTCGGATCTTTTATCTGACTGACAAGTCCCAGGGCGCCGATGTGATCATTGCAACAGCCGAGGTTCGTTCGATGAGCGATCTGGCTGGAAGAAAGGTTGGCTATGTACCAGGTACTCCCTCTCAATGGTTTCTATTGAATATGCTTAAAGCAGCAGGAATGACGATGAAGGACGTTCAAGGGATCGAGTTCATGGAGGTGCCGCAGGTATTCAAAGCGTTCGAGACCGGCCAACTTGATGCCGCCGTAGGATGGTCACCAGATGATATTGGGGTTCGCAACAGGGTTCCTGGAGCTCATGTGCTGAAGAGCACGAAAGAGGCCTCTGAGATGCTATTTGGCATCATGTTCACCAGCCAAGATCTAATTGACAAGCGACCCAAGGATCTCAAGGCGTTCCTCGAAGGTTGGATGAAAGCAGCCGCGGAGCTTAATACCAGCCCTACCGCCCGAGCTGCTGCTGCAAAAATCATGACTGCGGGATATAGCGGCACAACTGAAGATTATTGGTTGGAAACGTTCAACAACGTCCGATTTGCCACTTATGGGGATAATGTGGCATTCTTTAGTCTCAATCCCAGTTATAAAGGGGTGACCGCAGAGATGGTTTATGACGAAGCCTGCAAGGTCTATCAGGAGCTTGGCTTTGCTTCGCCCAATCTGCCGCGCTGGCGAGCTGTCTCTAACGTCAGCATCCTTAATTCGATCTCACTGGTCGGTCCAGAACATCTTGCGCAGGCGCCAGCAACTTTTGCTCCACCATCTCCTGGGATGTTAACCCAACCAGCAGTTGCGACAAAGATCGTTCGCATTAATTTTGATTTCGATTCAGCTGTACTGCGTCCAGCAGAACAATTAAAGCTCAAAAACGAGTACGGCCAGATCGTGGCGATGAATCGAAACTCTCGATTTCGAATCATAGGGCATACGGATAATGTCGGTGATCGGGATTATAACATCCGGCTCTCAAAGGCAAGAGCTCGGGCGATTGTCAATTTTTTGGTGGAAACTTATGGACTCAGCCCAAATCAATTCATTTATGATGGCAAAGGACCAGATCAACCGATCGCCACGAACGAAACCGAGGAGGGACGCGCATTAAATCGTAGGGCTGAGTGCTCGCTATTATAAGGACCTGGCTTCAAGAGCTCGATAAAAATTGACCAGCTTGTGAAGCAATTCATTTGCTGGTCTCTGATTTTAAGAAATCTGATTGCGAAGCAAAATGGTCTTTCAAAATTATCCTTTTTAGAAATCAATTCTGGTTCATTCTGACTCAACGGTTTCAGTTGCTTGTTTAGAAACCCACGACTTGAGGAGACGCTCGTGTCAGGACTTTTCGAATTACGTGGTAGTTTGCCTAAGGCCGCTCGGATTCAGATTGGATTAATCGGTCTGGTGGGAATCATCGCGCTCTGGTGGCTGGCCGTGACGGTGAAAATTTTCAACCCGAAGATCCTTCCCTCCCCGTTCGCCATTGTTGCCTGCTTGCCTGAACTGGTGGTAAGGGATCAGATGTTTCGTCATTTATCACTGACCATCTTCATGAACGCGATGAGCTGGTTAGAGGGGGCGGCCATCGCACTCCCCATTGGTTTCGTGATCGGCCTGTTCCCTCTCTTTGGCGCGCTGTTCGGTGGGTACATTCAGGCAACGCGCTATATTCCGCTAACTGCCACAATTGTGCTGTTCATGGCAGCCTTTGGCATTTATCTTTTCATGAAGGTCCAATTCCTCACATTCGCCATTCTGGTCTATTTGATTACAGCCGTCGTTTTCCGCGTTCAGGAAATTCCTCAGGTCTATGTTGATGCAGTGAAAACATTAGGTGCCAACAAATGGCAGATTATCAAAACAGTATTCATCCCCCAGGTGCTCTCTCGCGTTTCAACTGACTTCATCAATATCGTAGCCATTAGCTGGACTTATGCGATCTACGTTGAATTGATCAATAAGCAAGAAGGGGGAATTGGTGCCTTAATCTACAACCTCTATTTTCGGCAGCACGAGGCTGAGAAACTCTACGCCCTAATTTTGATCATGGTAGCCGTCGGATTTCTCTTCGACCAGATATTGCGCTGGGTCGATCGAAAAGCTTTTCCGTTCAAATATGCTTAGGGAGTCCAGAATGGCTGAATTTTTTATCAATACAAATCTGCCTGACATTATCGAGCTTCAGGACATCTGCACCAGTTTTGATGGTGGAAGGACCTTTATCATCAAAGATTTCAATTTGCTTATTGAGGATATTCCTGATAGTGGTGAGTTTGTTGTGCTCCTGGGCAAATCAGGCTGCGGCAAAACCACGATTTTGAAATATATTGCAGGTTTAACCAAGCCCACTTCTGGGAGAGTCTTAATTCACGGCAGAGATCGGTTACAAGAAGTGCCGATCTCAATGGTTTTTCAAGAGCCATCGGCATTGGAGCATTACACGGTGCTCAAAAATGTCATGCTGCCGCTGCTTTATCGGGGTGTCCCCGAATGGGAGGCTGCCGACCGAGCGATGAACATGATCAAAGCGGTGGGATTGGACGGTCATGAACATAAGTACGCTAAATTTGGCAAGCTATCGGGCGGGCAACTCCAGCGAGTGGTGATTGCCAGAAGCCTCATCGCCAATCCCGGAATTGTTCTCATGGACGAGCCAAATCGCGGCCTCGATAACGACACTGCCCTTCAGATCGATCTCTTGGTGGCAAATCTCTGGGAACAGTTGCAATCCACCATCATCTTGGTTACTCATGATATCGAGCAGGCGGTATTTTTGGGAACCAAAATTTATATCATGGGGGGAAGACCTGCCAAAATCATTCAGAGCTTCAATGTCAATTTGCCATTTCCTCGAACGCGCGACACGCGGCGCACTAAGCAATTTTTGGATCTAAAAAACGAAGTCGAAGACTTCATGTATGGGTTATAATTTGATAGGATTGTCTCTTTGGGAGCTACCCGATCAAAACATCGAATCTGATTCTTAGCTAATCTATCGATTCAGTTCTCAAATAATCCAACCATGCGATGTTTCGCTGAGACCGCTCTTTCCAATGAATTCGCCACCAGAATTTTCTAATGAAAGTTTCAGCAACAGAAAACCGAAAAATGACGCAAGAAAAAATCGAAAAAGCCCTTGTGAAAAAAGCTTGCCTTCCCAAGGGCTTCTATAAATTTTTGAACCGAATGGGCTATTTCATCGCGTTTGGCTGCAATTTATAATTTGCAGGGATTTCAAATTGACTCGCTTCAATTGAAACAACTTCAGCGCTCACAAGTTCATCGCTGATTTCCAAAAGTACATTCGCGCTTGATTCTGATTTTTCAGATTTAGCTACCTTTTTGCTAATCCCCTTTAATAGCCCACCGACCGAGGTTGGGATCTCAGCGCTTTTCTTTTCAGGTTCCGTTCCAGATGAAGGTGTTGCCTGGGTTCTGGTCTCATAAACTGTATGAGTTCGTACTGGCACGCCCGACAATTTCTTGCTCTCCTCTTGTAGCTTTTTCATCGCATCAGCCAACTGAGGATAACTCTGGTTAAGTTGCCGCATCATCTGTTCCAAGCCGCCCTTATCTGGCATCATCCCCAATTTCTCCGCGAATTTTAAATAAAAATTCTCGATCTCTTTTTGCCCATCGATCGATTTCACCATCCAATTTGAAGAAGAAACGATCAGGTCACCTTGCGCCGTTTGAGCTGCTCCCTCTTGTTTTGCTGGCTGTGTTGTCTTGCTGGTGACCAAAATATTGATAATGACCTTTTCAGCAGGCTGTCCAACGATCACTTCGGTCTCGCCAGGCTTCGTGACATTCACCTTGAAATCCCATTCTACCTCGGCGTGCTCCCTCTGGGCTTTCTCCCGATCCGATTTCATTTGTTCCAGAGTTCGAGCCATCATTTGCCGAAATTCCTCAAAGGTCATCTGAGTGAACTTCTTGTCCTTATGATCGAGAGTGATAAAGAGCTCTTTATCTAAGTCAATGATCTGAGAGCTTATCATTCGCCCCTTATCATCTATGTTGTCTGATCGAAAGACGTTGCCCTTGTAATATTCTACCGTCCGCATCGGCTTGTCAGCGCCAAAAATCCTCATAATTGTGCCAAGCGTCCCTTTAAAATCCATTTTGGTCACGGACTCTCGTTTGACATCAGCCTGGGCAGCCAGAGTTAAGCTCAGTAGTGTTAGGAACAAGATCGCAAATACGATTTTTATTCTACTCATATTTTCTTCTCCTCTGTTGATGAATGTGATAACACATTTGATTTTCACTTCAGTGGTTTAAAATGTCTTATATTAACCTGCTTTCAGTTCAATTGTTCCCATATTTGGCAATTGAGATAAAAAGTTGTTGAATTTTATCAGTAGATTTAGTAAATACTATAAAACGATTGAGGGCAGTATTCGATGATGAAAATTAGGTTCTGTACAGCAATCCTTCTCATAGCATCATGGACTCCTATCTCGATGAGCCAGCATCAGAGTTGCTCGACGCTATCTCGAACTATCTGGGATGATCACCAACAATTTTACGCTCTGGACAATATTGGCCAGCTCGCATTGGGACTCGGCGTCGGGGCCTTTTATGCTAATACGAGTTTCGATACCGAGATTCAAAATCTCTATCATGATTATATTCGAAGTTCGGCGACAGATCAAATCTCAAAAGTTGCAAAACAATTTGGCAATGGCAAAATTACGGTGCCCCTTTACTTAGCAACAGCAAGCATGATCTTTATTTTTCCGAGAAACAAGCTGATGAACAAAATTTCAGATTGGGGGCAGGAATGTTCCAGGGCCCTGATTCTTGGCGCGCCATTAGTTTTAGGATTGCAACTGGGGACTGGTGCTTCTCGACCTTATGAGAATAATGGTTCTAAATGGCATCCCTTCAAAGATAACAATGGGGTGAGTGGACATTGCTTTATGGGCGCTTTGCCATTTTTGGTGGCTGCTCGACACACCAACCTTCAATTGATCAAAATCCCTCTGTACCTGGGATCAACGCTCACCGGCCTATCGCGCATCAATGATAATCAGCATTATTTCTCCCAGGCTTTTTTAGGATGGTGGATCGCCTGGCTTGCGACCAATTCCATAAAATCAACTGCTATTCACTTCGTTCCCAGTACATCTGGGGTCAGCATCTTGCTCGCTTTATGAATATCTGACCATCTCGTTTTCAACAAAGCCTGAGCGCTGATCGAATGATTAAGGTGTCAAAGCTTCATAAAATTTCCATTAGTTATTTTTGTGCAAATCATTCATTTCAAAGTCAAGTGAGACATCCTGATGGGCCATATTACTTACTCTAAAAATCATTTGGTTCCCTTGATTGATCGGCTAAACAAATATCCCATTGGCCTGGTAGATAACGAGCTCCTTCGGGAGATCCTTTCGCTTCTATTTACCGAACAAGAAGCCTATGTGGGTTCAAAGTTCCCTTTGATGGAAACAACCCTCCCCGAACTGTGCCAGCGAACCGGAATGAATCCAGATGAACTATTGCCAATCTTGGAATCCATGGCCGACAAAGGCCTGATCATGGATATGCCCTACGAGAATACCACCTATTATTTGCTGATGCCTGGGGTGATTGGGTTCATTGAATTCAGTTTCATGAAGCATCGCGTCGATTTGCCAGTGGAACGACTGGCGAAATTAATGACAGAATATTTTCATCAGGACCCGAAGCACGGCATGGCAAAAGAATTCTTCGGTAGCTCCACCCAACTGACGCGATCTTTGGTCTACGAAGAGCATATCCCAGTAACCAGCGTGGTTACCCCTTACGAGAGCGCCAGGGAGATTATCAAGCAATCTGAGTTTGGAGCAGCAGGATTGTGTTATTGTCGCCATAAGCGGCATCATGAGGGGCTCGAATGCAAAAAAGGGGCGCCCATGGAGGAAATCTGTATTTCACTGGGCAACGGTGCCAAGTTTCTTTCGCGACGAGGTTTTGCCGTGCCAAAGAGTAAAAAACAATTATTAGCAATCATCGATCGGGCGCATGAACTGAAGCTCACTCATGTGACCGATAATATCCGCAACCGACCGACTTTCATCTGCAATTGCTGCGGCTGCTGTTGCGAGATCATGGCTGGTGTACAGATGGGCTATTACGATGGCGTAGCCAAAACCAGCTATATCGCGCTGATTGATCCCCAGCGATGCGACTATTGTGGGGCGTGTTTTTCAGCTTGTAATGTTAAGGCCATCGGTCGTGATCGTTCAGCAACGAAAAAAGTGAGCCAAGTTAACAGTCTTATTTGTCTCGGTTGTGGCGCCTGCATCTCTTCCTGCCCAAACCAAGCCATTGCGCTAATCCCCCGGCAAAATATGGCAATTCCACCACGCACAAAACGAGATCTATTCAAACAAATCTTAATCGAAAAGGGACGTCTCAAACCTTACCTCTGGGAATTGGCCAAAAGAAAGCTAAGAAAATTGTGGTTTAGAGACCAGGGTTAACGGCAAGCATTCAATCAACTTCGCTTTTTATAATTGAGTCAAATAAGAACTTTTAAAGAGATCCCCGCATTCGCAGGAATGACACGGCCTAATTCAAGTTCGAATTCTGCCCCAGAAACCAGTTTGGTTCGTGTTCACTTTCCAATGTCGCCGCTACCTGGGCAATTTTTAGGATTCAGGTTCCCAAATATCAATAGACATTTTATTGATTTTTTAGCGCACAAGCTTCAGTATTCGAAGCCTCTTTCTTGAAGACTTTTAGTTTCCTTGCCGAATCTCCGACAACCGCTGATGAATTTCGCTGCGGGTGTCATTAACCAGCGTGATGAAAATGCGAAAGCTATCATCGGCCATAAGCTTCTCTGCAATGAGATGCTGGAATGCCTTCTCACGCAAATCTTTCAATCTGGCAATTGCCAGACGACAAGCATGTTCGTCATCAAAATCATCAATCTGGACCTGAATGTCTAATACTTGTTTATAATAATCGTCGATCCTGTTTTTCTTGCGCCGCTGACTCCATCGCGACAGGGCTACGATGCCACTGACCAATGCAAGGAAAATTGAAAATATCACCCCGATCAATTCGGCATATCGTTCATAAAAGCTCGGCTTGTCCCGCTCAAGATAATGTCGTGCGCCAGGATGTAGTGGAAAACGAAGCTTCAACGGATCAAATTGTTCGGAGATTTGACTCAGCAGTTTATTGTCCAGATCCATGACAAGGTGCTGTTTGCGGTTTAAAATTGTTTCAATGACCTCGTGCACCACTTCGGGATCCATATCTTTTCGAGTGAGCAAAACCGCATCGATGGCGACGGTCAAGATCGGATGCTCTGGGAGATTGGAATAAATATTTTTGGGAATAATGAGTGGCTTGGCCAAGGGATATTTAAGGCAGAACCCATCCGCTTCTGATCCCTTCCCTGCCAAATCTGGATCGCCAAGGCTAAAAATTTTTCCGCCCCGTTCCATGCTTTTCTGCACCCGAGGATTATCGAAGCCAGTTACCATACAGCAAAGATCCACCGAATCCGACAAGACGTTTTCATCGAAATTCACATGCCGAGCTTGGTATTCATAGGGACCAATCCCAAATTCCTGAAATACCTTTTTTGTCAACCTTGCCTCGCCGCTCCCTTCAGGTCCCATGGTGACTGTTCGGCCACGGATCAAGGCGGCGAGCGAATTGTCGTTCGGTTTCAGATTTTCTTTGTAAAAAATGAACAATATTTCAGGGAATAGCGGGATGATGCTTTGCAAATTGTTGAAGTTATTGCTGCTTTCGCCAGCCACGGGAATAAGCGTAACGTCGTTTTGAGAAATTGCGAAATCCACTTTTAATCGTGAGAGAATTCGACAATTATTCTGAGCATTCAGCGGCAGCGTATCCCCATCGACAACTACAGGCTTTGTCACAGCCTCGATTTTGATGCGACTATAATTTGAAACGACTTCAGCGAGATTTTTGCCGATTCGGTAGTAGGAAGTCCCAGGTGGACCTGAAGCCAAGAGGTAAATTCGCCGATGTTTTTCACAGCCAGTCTGAAATATTGTCACGAGCGCAAGAAGAATTACGAAGAAAAAACGATCAGATTTGATCTGCATATTCACCCCTTAAAGTCTCGGTTGGCGAATTGAATTTAACAAGTTTCGCAGCTTAATATTAAGCAGTTGCAATAATATAAGCTAATAATTCGATATTTGCAAGCTCAGAAATTCTTTAATGAGAACAATTGAAAGGGCGAATGGCATTGTCTCAGGATGATCTCACCGAAACTTAAGAATAGCTCACTATTCTGGACGGTCAAATCATGTATTTGGTCGATGGTGACATCATAATGACAAAATCAAAAAAAATGTTGCTTTTTTCAAAAATTGCTATTATCATTGAATTGAACAATAATTAGCAGTTCCATTTCCCATGGCTTTCGAGCTCTCTGCAATCCAAAGATAACGAGGTGATTCGCGATGGGAATAACAATTTATTATCGCGGTTCAATTGAAGATTTGTCCCTCATTGAGCCGATTCAAAACGAGATCATGGCTTATTGTCAATCGATGAACTGGAACTATCAGCTCTGGAACTTGAATTTGAGCAAGCCCTTTAATGCACGTTTGGTTCACGAGCCAAAGGGGATTAAAATTCAAGGACATATTCCGCTCAGGGGAGTTTCGATTTTTAGCGATCCTAAAAATGAAGTTTTGGATGTAATGTTCAACCCCGAGGGACGGTTATCCAGTTTTATGCAAGAAATTATGATCCACGACGGTTCTCTCACCTGGGATCAGGCATGGTTATTTGTAAAGACCCAATATGGCTCAGTAGATGCGCATATTGGGATCATCAAATTGCTGCAACTTCTCAAACAATCTTATATCCCCAATTTAGAGGTCCATGATGAGGGACAATATTGGGAAACTGCAAATCGAGAGCGTCTTATGGCATTACGCGGTTATATCTTTGGCAAAATGAACCAACTGCAGAAGGCACTTTCATCGATTCAATTCGATCATGAGCCAAGTGAAGAGGAGGTACTTCGAAAAATCAATAGCATAATAAAAAAAATAATGAGAAAAAGGCCGGGCTAAAACCTGTTGCTGTCGTTTAATCGGGCTGAGCTTGCGAAAAACCGCAATACAAGGTCCTTGATCATTCAGCTAAACCCGCCAAAAACGCATAACCAGGTCCTTGAAATCTTTTGTTGGAATTATCTCAAGAATGGGAAGCAATCAGTAGGACTTTTTTAAATCAAATTTTTGTGGAAGACTCTACGGAATAACCGATTATTCAATTCAAATCCCAACCTCTTTGGGGTTAATGAATGATCAGCCCGGTAGTTTGTTCATTGTTCGCTTTCGTAGCGCATAAAAGTGAACAGCAGATCAGCCAATCGGTTGAAAAACACAATGATATGTCGATTGAAAGGTTGCTGGCGATAATAACTCCACAATCTTCGTTCTGCGCGACGACAAACTGTTCGCGCTAAATTCAAGAATGCGGCCGAGGGTTTGATCGCTGGTACAATAAAATGGTTAAGCGGCGCTAACGATGCATCAAACTCATCGATCAAAGATTCAATATATTCGATGTCAGCCTGGCTAACCCGTTTGGTCAACATTTTAATGCCTTGATCATCCGCGGCCAGCTCAGCATTAATATCATGGCAATAGTCCTGAAGCTTGCTCAGCACATCGAAAATTTTTGCGCTGACATCTGTTGTTTTAACGACCGATATCACGGCACAGAGTTCATCAATAGTGCCGTAAGCTTCAACTCTGGGAGAATCTTTCTCGATACGAGAGCCCCCAAATAGTCCTGTTGTCCCAGCATCACCAGTTCGAGTATAGACATCTGCTTTTTTTCGTGACATGATACAGGCTCCTTGATTAAATTTCTGCTATTAACTTGGCTATACAAAATAAGTTCCATATCATGCCCTGACAAATTTTGGCTATCTCGGTTGACCATTTTTTGAATAGATTTCAACAAATTTTATTGATGTCAGATTGAAAGAAACAGAGTTTGATTCATCACAGTCTTTACAGTAACTTATTGGCCAAAATCATCGAAAAAAGTTGAGGAGAGAAAATGAGCAAGAGCTTGTTGTTTGCTGTGCTATTTTTAGCATTGATTGCGATTCAGGCTGCTTCTTCTGGCTTTCAATTCATTGGTGGAGTGACCAGTTTTGAGCAGAACAAAAATATAATCGTAATCCAATGCCATAACGCCCTTGTAAGAGTTACAGTACTCAGTGATGATCTATTTCGAATTGAGGTCGCTGCTCATGGCAGCTTCAGAGTAGACAATTCCTATTCTGTTCTGCCCATCAAAACAGTGCCTTCCCAACTAGCAGTCGCTGATCTCTCTGATGAAATTCAAATCAGCACAAATGAATTGAGGTTGATAATCAAAAAGTTCCCCTGCCGTTTGGCGTTTTATGATGTTCATGGAAATTTAATCTGCAAGGATCATGATGCTTTTGGAACGGGTTGGAACGGTTCCAAAATTTGCTGCTGGAAAGAATTGCATGATGAATCTTTTTATGGTTTAGGCGAAAAAACGCGAGGGTTGAACAAGCGCGGCCACGTCTATACTATGTGGAATTCTGATATTCCAGGTTATACGCCCACGCAAGATCCGCTCTATCAATCGCACCCATTTCTCATGGGATTGTACCAAGGCCGGGGCTTCGGAATTTACTTCGACAATAGCTACCGATCACAATTTAATCTCGGTGCTGGAACTGACCAGTTTTTCAGCTTTAGCGCCGATGATGGGCCAATGGATTATTATTTTATTTATGGTCCCTCTTTAAAAAAGGTTTTAGCACGCTATGGACAATTGGTGGGAACCCTTCCCCTGCCGCCCAAGTGGAGTCTAGGCTATCAGCAATGTCGCTGGAGCTATTATCCTGAAAGCGAAGTCTTGGCTTTAGCTCGTACATTTCGATCCAAACAAATCCCTTGTGATGTGATCTACCTTGATATCCACTATATGGATGGCTACCGCATATTTACCTGGGATAAAACGCGTTTTCCGCAACCTAAAAGAATGATACAAGATTTGAGAAACATGGGTTTTAAAATAGCGGTCATTATTGATCCTGGCATCAAGGTGGATCCCAATTATTGGGTTTATCAGGACGGAATCAAAGGGGATCATTTTTGCAAGTACCCCGATGGAACCTATTATCAGGGTCAGGTTTGGCCTGGATGGTGTCATTTTCCCGATTTTAGCAAACCGGCAACACGGGATTGGTTTGGTGAGCTTTATCGCGATCTTGTGGAGGACGGTGTGGTGGGATTCTGGAATGATATGAATGAACCTGCTACTTGGGGTGGCACATTTCCAGATATTGTCCAATTTGACGATGAAGGACGAAAAGCAGATCATTTAAAAATCCACAACCTTTATGGAATGCTCATGGCAAAGAGCAGTTACGAAGGAATTAAAAAGTTGCGACCCAATGACCGGCCGTTTGTCCTCACTCGAGCTGGATTCTCAGGTGTACAGCGGTACTCCGCGGTGTGGACTGGGGACAATGTGGCTTCATGGGAACATCTAAAAATGTCAATAGCGATGTGTTTAGGACTGGGGATGACGGGCGTAGCGTTCTGTGGGATGGATATCGGTGGCTTTATGAATGCTCCCACATCTGAACTCTATACAAGGTGGATTCAATTAGGGACATTTACCCCCTTATTTCGTACGCACACCTGCATTGATACACCAGATCAGGAGCCCTGGTCATTTGGCGATAGCTATGAAGAAATCAATAAAAAATATATTCAACTCCGTTATCAATTATTGCCTTACCTTTACCATACTTTTTATCAAAGTGCTACCCAAAATGCGCCAATCATGCGTCCTATGATCTATGAATTTCAGGAAGACCCCATGACATATTGGATGGATGACCAATTCATGCTTGGCGATAAGCTGTTGATTGCTCCTGTTTATCAGGCCAATCAAATCGTGCGAAAGGTTTATTTTCCAAAAGGTGAATGGTATAATTTCTGGACTGACGAAAAAATAATTGGCCCAACTGAAAAACTCGTCGAAGCGCCCTTAGATCAAATTCCCATGTTCGTCAAATCGGGGTCTATCCTGCCCATGCAGCCAACGATGCAATACGTGGGAGAATTGCCACCTGATCCCCTTGTGGTAGAAATATATCCCAGTCCGGGGATCAGTAATGATTCACTGTACGAGGATGATGGAAACAGTTTCGATTATCAAAAAGGTCAATATCGCATAACTCAATTTGAATTATCTGTCCAGCAGAAAAAAATCAACTTACTTATTGAAAGAATCGTTGACGGCTATTCACCAGAAAAGCGATCATTCCTGCTAAAATTTCATGCTAGCGACCTCAAACCTCACCGTGTGAATATAGACAAGCGATCCTTGCAAGAAACGGTTTCGCTAGATGAACTTCATCAAGAAAAATTAGGATGGACTTATCACTCGACCAAGAAACTGCTGTATGTGAAATTTCCTGATAGCTGGTCAAAAGCAAACTTGGAAGTAAGATTTTAATTTATTGAGAGAATTATTGAAACGAAATGATGGTTGAAACCTAAATCATTCTATGATGAGCTGAATATTCGTTAGGATTATTCGGTAACAAAAGTGCAAATCATTTTTTGTGATTATTAATAGCATGTACTCAGAGCTTTTATGAAAAATCGAGGTGGGATGATGTCAAGAAGGAAAATTGGCCTTGTTTTGTCTGGAGGTGGAGCAAAAGGAGCTGGGCAACTTGGCATGATGCTCTACCTTGCTGAACAGGGTTTGCAACCTGAATTTATTTCAGGCATCTCCGTCGGTTCACTCAATGCAACATTCTGGGCACAAGAGGGCGATTTGCACCTTCTTGAGCGGCTATGGCGCGAGATAAAAGGGAATTCAGATATTTATAAAAATAATTGGTTCCGTCCCTGGAAGCTAATCCGATCGATTTATGACAATACGCCTTTATGGAAAAAAATCAAAAAATACATTGATCTCGATAAGTTAAAACAAAGCCCTATTGAGCTGAAAATTGGCACCGTTCAGCTACAAACAGGAGCTTATCTATTGGTTGATAAAACTCATCATGATTTTCAAAAGATGTTGCTGGCCTCGACGGCTATTCCAATGGTTTTTCCAGCAATTACCTATGAAGGGCGACAATACGTTGATGGAGGTGTGCGAGATAGTGCTCCTTTAAAACCAGCCATTCAAGCTGGCTGCGACCAGATTTTTGTATTGCACTGCTATCCATTAGAAATTGGTGAACAAATGAGAGATTTTCATAATTTGGTAAACATTGGGATCCGCTCGCTCGCGATTCTTTACAATGAGGTACTAAGAAACGATATTAACACTTGCGAAGATATAAACAAAGCGGTTAATAAGGGAGTGGCTTTTAGAGGAGGAAAATATAGATTTATTGAATTAAAATTGATTGCCCCAGCCAAAGATCAATCCTTTGGAGACGAATTAGATTTCTCGCCTCAGCTAATCGCCAGAAATATTGATCTCGGCTATCAAATCGCTAAAGAAAAACTGGAATAATCAGATAATAAAAAAACTGCAATCCTTCCTTTAATTCGCTTTCAGATTATGAATTGCTGATCGAGCCTTTCCAAAAAAGAAACCCTCTGGGATTTCCCAAGAGGGGTGCAAAGAATAATCAAATATTCAAAAATGTGATTTCAGTTTGAGCGATTTGCTGATTGCAAACCAAGGAACTATTCGAAAAAGTATTTTGCTGGATCAACAGGGTCATCATTGATCCTAACTTCATAATGAAGATGCGGCCCAGTAGCCCTTCCGGTTTCTCCTACCGCACCAATAATATCCCAACGCTTGACCTGTTGCCCAGGTTTGACAAAAATTTTGCTTAAATGGCCATATACTGTCTTCTTACCAAAGCCATGATCAATCACAACATATTTACCATAGCTGGCATTAGGACTGTAACTATGGTGGACCGACTCCACATACCCTGCTGCCGCGGCGTAGACTGGGGTATTCACAGGCGCTGCAATATCAAGCCCTGTATGCATCTTGGGTTTTTCAATAAAAGGATCAATTCTGTAGCCAAATGTATCAGTAATTCGGCCATTTCTAACAGGGTTTATTGTCGGCAAGTGCTCAACCCATTCTTTTTTTTGTTTAAAAATTTCGGCGATTTCCTGCTGACTTTCTTTCGCTAATTCGACTCTTTTTTCAAGCTGATCCACTTGAATTCTGATGTTAGTAAGCTCATCTCGTGTATGGTCGGGAAGCACGCTAAAGTCACCCACAAAGCTTGCCAGCGATGGACCGCCTCGACCTGCATTTCGCATATCTTTAGCAATGATATCAAGCCCAGCAATAAGCCGCTGCTCATCATCAAAATGTTCGATTTTTTCGATTTGAGCGGCAACCGCATCAATTCGCTCTCGCATTTCCCCGAGTTGATTTTTCAGGATTTGATTGGTTTTTTGGAGAGTGGTGATTCGAGAGTTCTGATAAAAGTTAGAAATAAGACCAACAACTGCCCCAACCAGAATTATCAGAAATATGACCAACATGACGGAAAAAAGCAAGATCTTTTGCCATGAAATGCTAAAATCGCGGACTTCTGACCCCCTTAGAGAAAAAAAAACCAACTTGACGCGCTTGTCACGCATATCAATCTCCTTGAATTGATTAATAGTGGTGACCTTTCCTTGGGAGCTGCATTCTGTTCCTCCTTAACTTGGTAGGTGTCTAGTCTTTGGTGAGGCAATCCAAAATGACTTTAAATATAATAAAGAAAATAATATTTGTCAAGCAAAAAATTAACTTTTTGTAAAAGCCCCCACTATGAACCTTTTGCCTCTATTTTTACCAGATCAAAACTTAAAGTTAAGTCCTATTGTAATTTTTAAATACCAATATAAGCATTTTCATTTTATTGGTCAAGCAAAATATTTGTGATCCGATTTTTTTAATGCTAACGGAGCTGCAAAATGGATATTAGATGGATTTCAGTTTTCAAAAAAGTGACTCTAAATCATCATTAATTAAAGGAAATCTTAAATCAAAGCAATTTTGCAGGATTACCAATTTGAAATGCCATTTGGATCTACAATCATATAAAAAATTTTGCTTATTTAAATGCAGCAGAAATTGTGATATACTTGGAAATTTGGTCTCATTCCATTATTCAAGAAAAAAAACTTGACTTAGAAATAATTTTTGCTATTTTAAGTGAGCGTGCCAATAATTTTTAAATACACTAAATGTAACACGAGACCGACAATTTGGCTAAATTTTCCGGAGGAGGCGCTGCATGACTGGTTTTTTGGAAGTCTTATTATCTTTGTCAAAAACAGTTGTCACTTTTATGTGGGGCAATTGGATGATCTTGTTATTGGTTGGCACGGGTATTTTGCTATCCATCATGACTCGATTTGTCCAGATCCGTCAATTTCGATTATCAATTAAGTATTTGTTTCAAGGAGGCAAGAAAAGTGAAATTTTAAAAGATACTCAGGGCGATATCTCTCCATTCGCAGCTTTAATGACCGCTTTGGCGGCGACAGTCGGAAATGGCAATATCGCGGGCGTCGCTTCAGCAATCGCTACGGGTGGACCTGGCGCTCCGCTATGGATGTGGATTTCTGGCTTTATTGGGATGGCAACAAAATATGCGGAATGCTTTCTTGGAATAAAGTTTCGTAAGGTCGCTGAAGACGGCTCAATGGCTGGAGGGCCGATGTATTATTGCCGATATGGGATCAAAAACGAATCCATCGGCAAATTTCTTGGAATGTTGTTTGCCGTATGTGGTGGAATAACTGCTTTAATGGGCACTGGCAACATGATGCAGTCTAATTCGATGGCCTTGGCATGGAAAAGCCAATTTAACATTCCTACCATTGTGAGCGCGGTTGTTATTACCGGTTTGGTCGGTGTGGTTATTATTGGCGGGATTAAGCGCATTGGCGCAGTGTCTGAGAAATTGGTGCCGACCATGATCCTGTTCTATCTTGGAGGTGCATTCGTCATTTTGATCGCCAAAATTTCAGAATTAGATGATGCGTTTGTTACCATTTTCAAATCAGCTTTCTCTGTAAAGGCTATGGGTGGGGCGCTCATTGGTACTTCGGTCCAAAAGGCCATCAGTTTGGGAGTCCGTCGCGGAGTATTATCAAATGAAGCCGGATTAGGTTCTGCAGCAATCGCTCAAAGCGCCGCCAAATCTCCAGATCCGACTTTCAATGGACTGCTCGGCATGACCGGGGTTTTTATAGATACGCTATTGGTGAATACTTTAACCACTTTGACCATTGTTGTCACTGGCGTTTGGAAATTAACCCCCGCCTGCGGTTTGGAATTAATCAAGGAAGGGGAACCGTTCACTGCTCTCGCTTCCCTGCCTCCGCAAGTTCATGAAATGGCACAAAAATTAGGATACGATCTCGCTGCGGGAGGGCTCTCAAGCACCGCGCTAACTGTACAAGCTTTTAACTCTGTTATCCCCTATGGCGGGATTATTATAGCTGTGGCGTCCTTTTTCTTCGGCTATACGACTTTATTAGGCTGGGCTTATTACGGGGAACAATGTATCGGATATATCTGGGGGGTGAAGTCGCACATGCCATATCGCATTGTTTTCATCATATTATTGTTTTTCGGTGCATTGATGACCGGAAAATATCTTGATATCGTTTGGAATGTGGGAGATACATTTAATGCGATTATGGCCATCCCCAATTTAGTGGGACTGATTTTTCTATCTCGAATTGTGGCACGGACAACTCGTGAGACCTTTCGTTAAAAGAAATCACATTTGATGCTGAGGTATTCAGCTTCTCTTTTTCTTCGAGTTAATAAAAATTATGTTAAAGGCCCAAATTCATATAGGGTTCTCCCACGAAGATTGGTAGTCCTTTTTTATCATCCGAGTGGATTTGAATTTTATTTTGCACTTATTTGGATTGGTTCTAATATGCCATATATCTCTAAAAAATACCGACGCATTTACGAGCAGCTAACCAATTTTGAGCTACAACGCAGCACCAAAGCTGATCAAATCATATCTGCCGAAGAAGTTCTGGGAGACTTGAGAGACAAAGTGCGACCGCATCTGTTCTTGAATTTTTATTCAGAAAATGGCGTTCGCAAAGCTTTGGAGGAATACGGCGTTTTTAAGGATCTGAATAAGCGAGGCTTCCGAAATTTCATCATTAGAATTAACGCTGATGATCCCTATCGGCATACTCTAAAAGCATATTTCGAGAAGGAAGATCCCGATCACCTTTTGGGAGAGCTGATCGTTAGAAAAAAGATGTTTATCGCTAAGCCGATCTTTCCATCAAATATCGCTGGTCAAAAATTCAGTATGATCGTGATCGAATGGTTGACATTACAGGATCCCACTGCCCAGTTTGCTCCCTCGCGCCCTCCATTGCCAGGACAGATTTACCCAGGGCTGCGGATGGGAAGAAAAATCGTTGGCATTTTCATCAATATGGCCATGAGACTAAAAACGGATGGATTATTGAATATCCCCGAGCACTACCATAATGCTGTTTTCTATTCGAAGCATTTTAGATATTTTAATCCGTTCACTGAAGGGCAATTTCAGGCCATGCTTCGGGATTTGAGGATGGTCGGTCTATTTAAAGCAGCTTGGGCTGTGGAGCTAAATTGTGTGGTGGAGAAAAATAGCGGGAAGATTTGGAATTGGTTCACAGACGAGCAGGTTCTTGCGGTCAGTGACAGATTGGCCAGTTACTTCGAATCCGCTGAGTATGCGGACCGAGTGGAGCAATCTTTGCATAGCCACCAATTTGAAATTGATCAGACGAAATTCAAACAACAGATCAAAGATCATCCACTTCTGGGAAAGGTGGTGAGCCAATGTATTGGGGAGCTTTAAAGATTATCGATCCGCTCATTTTCATAGCCCCCTTGTATTCTCATTGCTGATTCTTTTGTGGTAATATTTTGTTACCAGCGGATTTTCGTCTCGAATCATTCGAGTCAAGTGAATCACGTCAGAATAAATCTCATCAGAAATAAATTTGGCGTTCCATTCTTCATCATGCCGCTAATTGATACTCGAGTTTTTGCTTGACTCGAAATCTATTTTATCAGCAATAGCTTTCGCTTTATTGTAACGCTATCCGCACAAAGAACCATCAAGTAAACACCAGAGCTCAGATCCTGTGCCTTCCATTGGATTGAATATTCACCAGCGGGCTGCTGTTGAGAGATAAGTGTGCTGATCTTCTCGCCAAGTGGATTATAAATTTCCAGCTTTACATTCGCTGAAGCCGCTAATGAGTATGAAATCGTCGTTATTTCGTTAAAGGGGTTGGGAAAATTTTGCCACAATTCCATTGTTAAGTGCGAGATATCCATTTGGTTCGCTGCGCTTGGAAATTTCACCCAAACCCTCATTGAGTCGCGATCGAAACCAAGACTGTCGTCATATACTTTAAAAATTGCAGTGACTCGCGCATTGAAGCTGTATCTGGCCCGAAAGGTTGCGGTTTTTTCAACGTTATCAATTTCTATAGTGAGGGAATCATGATAGGGTGGCTGGACCTCTGCCTGCCAGAGTAAGCTTGATTTTGGATGGTCCACATCAATGACATAATTGTTCAGATCCAAAATCAAGCTGGTGTTACAGGAAAAGGAGGTGTCCGGCAAACCTAAAATAATGGGCGGGTCATTAATTTCTTTTACTTGAATGATAATCGTATCGTGACTTTCAAACCACAGATCTTGCGTAACGATAACGATCGATGCAGCCCCAGACCAGTTAGGCTGCAAGGAAAGATGAAGACAATTATTTTCATCAATAAAAGGGATGATGGCAGATTGATCGGTCACGGCAGCAAATTGGAGCGAGTCACCGTCAGGATCAATATAAACTTCATCCAGGTCCGCGATCATTGTATCTGGGGCATCTTCGAGCAGACTCAGAAAAGAGATCTCTGAGATCTGAATCGGCGGGAGGTTATCGGCAATATCCACCTCCAAAATATCCCCCTTCTGCGTCCAAACGCTGGTATCTGGACCGAACGTTTTTGCCCAAACTCCATTGATTTTAAACTTGATCGTATCTCCTGGTTCGGCACCTTCATCGATATCTTCAGTGAGGAAATTATCTCGATAGACGAATAAAAAGCCGTATTGTCCTGGGCTTGTAACGGTGAATGATCCGCAATGAACGCTATTTGGGTCGTAAGCATCGATTATTGTACCGATCGGGATCGGCTTTCCATGGAATAAGGAATTTCGTCCATAGAAACAGACCCACTCATCGGTGGGGGTGACCTGAGCTTCGGCAGGGATGATCATGAGCGCGATCATGAAAATAAAATGGATGAAGATATTTAGAATATCGATAAATTTCATGCTGCGTCCCTTTCAAAACGATAGGTGACAAGAGGCTGGGGTGCTTTATCGTTCATTGGCACCCCAGAAATCGGTGTTATTTCAACATGACCATTTTCTTAGTGCTTTGATGAACGCCGGCTTTCAACTGAAATAAATAAACGCCATTCGCCACCAGCATACCCTGGTTATCTCGACCATCCCAAAGCACATTATAATAGCCTGGCTCCATTTCTTCGGCCTTTAATGTCCGTATCTCCTGTCCCAACATGTTATAGATTTTTAGGGTGACATATTGCCGCTGCGGCAGTTGAAATTTTATAGTGGTCTGCGGATTGAATGGATTAGGATAATTGTATGAGAGGGCAAATTTGTCTGGAAGATTTGTCGGTTTGCAATTCAAAGAGGTGATCAGAGGAGCCACATCTATCAGATCACCGAAGCTGGTCCAAGTGATTTGCATGGGTAACTCATAATCATTGAAGAAGATCGAGATCGGTTCCCCAGGGACCGCCCCCTCGTCAATCGCAGTTGCTGGGTCGTCGCGGTAGATCGGCATGAATCCAAGCCGACCTGGAATTGACACAATAAATTCTCCACAGATTGTGCCCTGAGCATCCCGAGCAATGATATGCGTTCCGCGAGCGAGCAACTTCCCATCGAGCTCAATACTATCACCAAATAGATTGATCCATTCATAAGTGGGGATAAGACTGCTTTCATTCGATTGGGACGAGGCGATAAGATGCATTAATTCATCAGGCTGTTCAGAGCGTTTGATACCAGGTATCGGCTTCGGATAGATCAGTGTGTCTGATGCGGTTAGATACATCCAATAGCCAGACCCGGGATACAGAAAGTTAAGAGTACTGAATTCGGGATGCTTGGGGTCATAGGTCTTAGCGCCGTTGTCAAATCCGTATGCTCTAACCAGGTGATTTATGACTGTTTGGAAAGCATGGGCGACCGAATCGGGCTGCGTGGGCAGGTAACTGACCAGATTCCAGCCACGTTCACAACTGATCGGTTCGATCGTATAATCGACTGGATTGCCGATAATCACCAGTGTATCTGATTTCAGCATCCTGAACCAATATCCATGGAGATGATCGAGCCGCTTCAGGTTGCTCAGATCTGGATTTTTCGGATCGTAGACCAGTGCCCCTTGCTCAAAACTCATTACCACTGTGCAATTAGACAACAAATCTTTCAGCAGCGCATGCGTCGAATCATTGGCTGGCTCCACATGCCAGGATACAAGGTTCCAACCGGTGACCAATTGGATTTTGACTGTGTCAATTTCTTCGACGAGTAGATCAACGTTTCGGATATCACCGTGAGCGGTCCAGATGGGACTTTCTGGCCCCATCGGCCTTGCTTGATAACCATTGATTCGAAATACGAGGGAATCCCCTGGCTCTGCTCCTTCATCGACGTTTGTAGAATATGGATCATCCCGATAGACGGGCAGGAATCCATAATTGCCAGGGCTCTTATCAACCGTACAAATTCCACAAACCACACCATCGGGGTCTTCTGCGGTGACAATATCTCCCATTTGGACAAGGCCGCCCCAAAAATGGGAGTTTTTGCTATAAAAATCAACCCACTCCGTGGTGGGAGTAATGCTTGGAATTGGCTTCAATTGAAAGATTAAATTAGCGGTATTACCAGCAACCTGTTCTTTGAAACTTGGGAAATACCTATGACAATAAGCGCGGACAGTATATTTATCCCCTGACGGCGGTACCGTAAGAAAATATGTTCCGTCAGCGCTGGTAGTATCAGAGTCAATCATTGTCCCAGAAGGGTACTCATCCCAGACTTGGGCAATGGCATCTTTCAACGGCTTGGAATCCGATCGGATCTGGCCGCTGATGAATTCTGCTGTAGTAATTTTCATTTTCGTTGGAATTCGGGTGAACTGAGCCAAAGGATCGTTGGACTTTATGACCAAATTCGCATACAAAGTTGTATCTGATTTGAAACTCGTTGCATAAAATCTAATGCCTATGGCATCGCTTTGTCCAGCGACAACAAGCCCAGCTTTTCGGCTTAGTTGAAGCCACGGCAAACCAGTTGAAATGTGAATCGCCATGCGGTTGTGAACGTAATCGCTATTAAATGCGATCTCAAGGCCATCACTCCCATTATAATTTTGTATCCCAATGGTTGCTGATGCTGAACTGGTTTGCATGATCAAATACTGAAAAACGATCCGCCCGTCTGGATAAAGGAGAATTTCGAAAGTATTATACTGAGCTGAACTGGTCCGAAATCTGTTGAATTGAACGATCAATTTTTCACCGTCAAAATGATAATATGCTTTGGTATTGGTGTCCACAAAAAGGTCATCCCAAAATGGAGCAACAAGATCGAAAACGCTCTGGTTGGGAATTGGATCGTTGGACCAATCGCTTGATGCACTGGTAAAACTGATAAATCCGTTGGAGCAAAACCGGAACATCGAGTAAACCCTGTTATAAAACGGAAAATTAAAGCCGATGGGGAAGAACCCCACATTCGAATCGCCATATAATCCAGTAATCTCCGTCCCAACGTTTGAGATGTCAATCCAATTGAAGCCTGGGCCTCCTGGCTCGTCACTATCGATCCAAAAATAACCGAATTTGTCTGGGCCGCCCATTTTGTGAATAACTGGAGCGCCGACCCGTGGGTCTAATTGATCTTTTTCCAACTCCATCGAAAAATAGCTGGGAGGATAATTTTTTGTGGCGGGCGCAAAAAATAGATTTGAACCAGTTGAACTCCCCGGCACTGCAAATATCTGATACCGCAGCGGAGCCATCCCGTGATTATGAATTTGGATCGGCGCTGCAGAAACAAGGCTATCACCAGCGACCAAAGTAATATCATAATTTGCAGGATCAACTTTGATTTTTGCTGGAAGAGAAATTGAGATGTCATCAATGAACCAATCATCGTTGAAAGCTGTGGTATTGAATCCGCTGCTCTTCAGCTTCAACTGGAAAGCATTATGATATGCCTCTTTCGGCAAAACAATCTCCTCGAAGGAAAAAATCGAATCTGATCTTCCATTGCCTGTGTACTCCTTAAGAGATTGCCATTGATTCGCTGGGTTGACAAATTGGATTTGAAGCGTGGAATTCGCATCTGGAGGATCTGCAGATCCACCTCGCTGCCAAAAATAGCTGAGAACGACCAAGCTGTCCTGAGATAGATCGATCAATTGCGAACGAACTTCATCCCCGCCGGTCGAATAGGCATCGAGATTTAACGAATATGGAGGGCTAGGCTCATTTAGTGCAAGGTTATTCACGTTGGCGGGACCGATGTTACGGATCCATTTGGTTGGGCTGAGTGTTGTAGACGTAAATTGGTCGAACCACGGAATGGCCGTCGGTATTCCCAACGATGTTGATAGAACCTGGCAAGTCCGGACTAGGTTTGGTTTGCTCTCCGAGCGGATCTGAACGGCCGCTGTGTCTGCGTTTTCGAAAGCGGTTGTTATCGGGATCACGACCTTTATGGTCAAATTGAACTTGGATTTGGGTGGGACTGGACCGGTGTTGTGTATGCTAATTTTGCCAGTCGAATCCCAAAAAGTTGTGCTCCATTGGTTGTTGATCACTGACAGATCATAGCTATCCGTTAACTGGCCATAATTTTTTATTGATAATTTATAACTCAGGGTATCCCCTGCTTTGGCGCGAGCGTTCAGCTCTAACGGTTCAACAACAAAATAGTAATCGGTCATCTTAACGAACAGCGAGGCGGGAAAAGAGATCGGGTTTTCGTCGGGATCATTGCTGCGGATAATAACATCGACCGAATAGGCGCTGTCAGGGATCAGATCGACGGCAGAAACACGAGCGATCACAGTGTCGCTGCTTTTGGGCAAAACATTCCCTGAATTGGGTTGAAAAGTTAACCAATTCGTTTTGCCCGCAGTAAAGAGATATTGGATACTGTTATGAAGAAGCGTTGGAAAATCACCGCTCCAATAATAGCCGTCGCCAGGCCAGACATTGATAGCGACGGTATTCGGGTTTGTGGCGACCAATGGGGTATTATCGTCCCAGGCTGCCACTAATTCAGCGGTTGGGCTCAAGGCGACATTATTATAAAATTCACTGATTCTCAATTGATTGACACCTTGCATGATTGGATGATCCGCTTTGAACCAGCCGAGCGTCCGAGGAGAAAATTGAGCGCCACCGAGGGAAATAAAAGGACAATAGCCCGCATCAAAATAGCGCCCGCGCGAATCGAAGGGATCGGCGCTCCAGCAGTCGACCGTCGTAATGACTTTCCCACCCACATCGATGAAATCGGCCAACAGATCGCCAATGGCATATTTGTTAAACCAGGGGTAATTATTCCAAGCAATTACCAAATGATATTTCCGCACGAAATCCAGGTTGGGAATACTGCCGCTTTGATTAGCCAGCCAAGTATCCACCTTGCGAATATCTGGGTATCCGAGCAGGATGCTTTGCAGTGCGCTTGCTCCATCATCGGCATAAATAAGCAATATGTCGAGCTGACTGGACATGAGTCTTTCACCAGCGATATCATGCATGAATGGCTGTGCAATACGTTTTGAAGGTGGAGATTTCGCCGCTTCTCCCGAAACAGAAAGGCTTGGCGCAGGAATCTGGATTAAATGGGGTTCTGCAAAGATGGTGTTCGGTTCTTTAGTCGTGAGTGAATAGTTTAAAGGCATTAAACCCAAATTATCGATTTTCACTACCCCTTTGGTGCTATCTCCAATTTCCAGAGAAAATTCGAACGGATCGGGATCAATGCTGACAGATATATCTGGGCCAACACCGATATAAATATCATCAATGAACCAATCGTCGTAATTGCCAGGAGTTGCGATGTTCCGAAAACGGATTCGAAAATTCTTGTGATAGGCATCGGCTGGCAAATTAATTACCTCCTGATCGAATTGATTCATATCGATTCCATCGCCAGGGTAATGTTTCAGGTTTACCCATGTGCCAGAGGCATTCCAATAGTCCACAAAAAGATCTTCACCAGCCTCTGGCGAATTACCACCACCGGTCCGCTGATAGTAGTAGCTCAAAATCACATTATTTTCAGCTGAGAGGTCAATATCGCAAGATTGAATTTCATCGCCGCCGATTGCGTCTCCGTTGAGATTTAAGGAATAAGGTTGACTGGGTTCATTTGAGCCATTAGTGTTAACTGTGGCTGGTCCCCTATTCATGCACCATTTTAAAGTATCGATGATCGTAGTGGAAAAATCATCAAACCAAGGGATACGTCCTATCGCGGCGACAACCGATTTTAATGTTGCCTTCGCGAAGACAGTCGTATCACTCGTGGAGCGAACGACTACTCGGGCTTGATCGCTCGCCCCATTTTCTGCATCACTTGGAATGATAACCCGAGCAAGAATGACTCTTTCTTGTCGGGAAGAGACCAGGCCAGTATTATTGATCGGTGTCTTGCCAGCCGAATCCCAAAATGTCGTTGTCCATTGGTTTTCAACCGCAACGAGGTCATAACTATCGTTCAGCAATCCGACATTTTTGATCTTGAGCGGATAGTTCAGCGTATCCCCCGCTTCGCCCCGCATCGTCACTGTCTGGGGCGTAATGGTGACGAAATAATCGCGCTCTATTAACTCGCCCATCAATTTAATATTATCGATCCCCCAAAACCATTCGTAATTGGCGTTATAATAATGCCATCGAATCTGAACACTGCTTTGATAATCGACAGCTGAGGGGAGTTTGATGACGATATCTTTTGCTGCATCAACAATGTTATAAGTTCCCACATCTTTGAAGCTGGCGACTGTCTGCCATGGCCCTTGATCGACGCGGATATCGATATCCCCTTGTTCGTTGTAGCTACCCGCATAATTTTGAAACCAATTATTGAACACCAGTCGGATGTTCGAATACATGGAACAGTCGATGATTGGACTGATCAGGGAAGCGTCCACGTCCACAGTCTCAGCATAATCGCTATCGACAATTAAAAACGGAGGAGACCAGATATCATACCCAACTTTAATCGTACCTGGTTGATATTGATCATCAAAATCAGCATTGCGATTGCCAGGATCATCATCTCGCCAATAGGGATCAGCAGACCAATCGGCCGGAAGGCCGTGATCGAAATTTTCCTCAAAAAAAGTCGTGAATAAGGGGATTTCAATCTGAGAGACTGCAGCCAGTGCGTTGATTCTCCCCTCACCCAATTTTCCTAGATAATTGGGATTGAGCTGATCGATATTTTCACTCGTAAATAATAAGCGATCTTTTTTGTCTCGCCAATTCCAAGTTGGAAATCGACTGGAAATGAGACCGATCAGTCCAACAACGTGGGGAGCGGCCATCGATGTGCCGCGCAGCCATTCATAGGTATGGGCGTTCGTCGTATGATCATAGTAGGTGCTATAAATCATATCTGTTGATGGCGGTGTATCTCCGCCCGGGGCTGAGATATCTACCCAATATCCGTAGCTGGAATATGAGCTTTTCAAGTCCCTCGGCTCGGTTGCGGCGACTGAAATCACATCAGCCCGCGAACAAAGATAGGAGGATTCGGGAAAGTCGTCGTTACCAGCAGCCGAAATGACCACGACCCCTCTTGCAGTAGCGAAATTCACTGCGTCCGCAATTCCTCCGCTATTGCTTGAGCCCCAGCTACAATTAATTGCTACCGCACCGTTTCGGGCAGCATAATAGATGGCCTGAGCACAGAACGACATATCCACTAGACCAACTTCATAGCCCGAATACTTGGCTGACCATCCTGCTCGTAATGGCATAATCTTGCATTTCCAGCCCAATCCGGATACCCCAACCCCATTAGCTGTAATGGCGCTGGCGATCCCAGCGCAATGTGTGCCATGCCCATTGAAATCCATGGGATTGTTATCGGGCTGGGTCCCATCCTCCCCAGGGAAGGGCTGATAATCCCCAGGCGCCACATCTACCCAGTCCCAGCCGCGTATATCATCCACATAGCCATTCTGGTCATCATCAACCCCAGCTACCCCGCTATATTCAATCCAATTGGTCCAAATATTCCCGCTCAAATAGGGGTTCAATCCTCCCAAGTCAGGATGCTGCCAATCGACACCAGTATCCACAATCGCCAGAATTGCTGTGCTATCTCCTTGGCTGATTTCCCACGCTTCAGGAGCATGAATTTTAATCATGGCCCACTGCTTGGAATAATCGGGATCATTTGGTGTGACACCATAAACCCGATGGATACCGATCGGCTGAGCGGATGCAATGAATGGGTTAGATGCATAGGCAGTGACAGCATCCATAATATCAGCTTGTGGAGCGAGCTCAAGCCGATACACCCGATCAAGTCCAAATTGCCCGCCTTCCCACATGTTTTCAGCCCCAGGGAAGAGACGGGTCATTGCGACAACTTTAAACTGCGAATTAAGCTGATCAAGCGATGGAATTCCAGTGGTAATGATGCCGTTTTTTTGACTGAAAACCAGTTTGGGAGCAGCCGTTGATAATTTAATCACAATTCGATTCGAAGTGAAATAAGACTTGAACGCTCCATGATACGCTTGAATCTTGGTAGATTGTGCGAAAGTAATTGAACAGAAATTTGGGGTCAATAAAAATGCAATACAAAGCCAAGAGATAGGAAAGAATTTGAGCCTGAGTAACATTGTCCGATCCTCCCTGATCCATTGACGAGCGGTGAGATGAATTTAGTTAGTGGCATGCGGAGAACAAATATTTAAAAACGCCAGCAATTAAAGCGCGAATAAGTCTGGGAATGACCAAAGAAGGCGTGCGTAAAGATGTCCCAGCAGAGTTTTGGTTAGTGATAAAATATTGAAAAATCCTCGATCGATTTTTTTTATTCAGAGGAACGTTTGGTACCAGATTGAATTAATCGATAATAATAAAAATAAATCAAAATGTCAATGAAAATTTTTGCGATTCAATTTCTTTTTGAGAGCTAATAGCAAAATGAATTTTTGAAAACTTCGCCAAAATGATTTTTTTTCAATCTAGTGGTCAAACCTTTTCTCAAGGCTCAGATTTATAAAAAAAAGCCCACGAGCCATTGATGAATATAGTTTGGACTCGTGGGCAAAATGAAAATATGAATAATGTCGCTTAGGCCACTTTTGGATAATCCTTGATCAACTCCAAAGTGCGCTTAATTTCGTCCTCTGGGAGCTCATGATCGGCAAGTTTGCCAGCCAAAAAGGCGTCGTAGGCCGCCATATCAAAATGTCCATGACCGCTGAGGTTGAACAGGATTGTTATTGGCGTGCCCGCTTGCTTGGCTTTTAAAGCCTCATTGATTGCGGCGCGGATCGCATGGGCAGATTCTGGCGCTGGGATAATCCCTTCGGCTCTGGCAAAGGTTCTTGCGGCCTCGAAGGTTTCCAACTGTTTGTAAGCAACGGCCTCAAGAATTTTCTCTTTGACCAGGTGGCTAATAAGCGGAGCCATCCCATGATAGCGAAGCCCACCGGCATGGATCGGAGGCGGAATGAACTTGTGGCCCAAGGTATGCATGGCTAAAAGCGGTGTCATCTCAGCCACGTCCCCAAAATCGTAGGCATACGGGCCGCGAGTGAGCGTTGGGCAGGAAGCAGGCTCTACCGCCACCCCTCTTACTTTTTTTCCGTTAAATTTATCATGGAGAAACGGGAACACCAAGCCAGCGAAATTGCTGCCACCGCCCACACAGCCAATAACCACATCAGGATAATCTCCCGCCAGCTCCATTTGTTTCTTCGCCTCCAAACCCACCACGGTCTGATGCAGTAACACATGGTTAAGCACGCTTCCCAGCGAATATTTGGTATCTTCTCTCATCGCTGCATCTTCAACCGCCTCACTGATGGCAACCCCCAGACTCCCGGGAGAATCAGGATCCTGTTCTAAGACCATCCGGCCAGCATTGGTATCGGTGCTGGGACTTGGTACGACCTGGGCCCCCCAGGTCTGCATCATAATTCGACGGTACGGCTTCTGATTGTAACTGATCTTCACCATGTAAACCTTGCATTCCAGACCAAAAAAGTTGCACGCCAAGCTCAACGCGCTTCCCCATTGGCCAGCGCCAGTTTCGGTCGTAATTCTTTTCACTCCTTCTTTCTTGTTGTAATATGCTTGGGCCACAGCCGTATTTGGCTTGTGGCTGCCAGCCGGGCTAACTCCTTCCCATTTGTAATATATTTTCGCTGGCGTATCCAGCGCCTTCTCTAACCGCCAAGCCCGAAACAGGGGGGACGGACGCCAGAGCCGATAGATGTCCAAAACCTCATCTGGAATCGGAATCCACCGCTCGGTGCTCACCTCTTGTTTGATCAATTCCATCGGAAACAGCGGTGCCAAATCCTGGGGTCCCACTGGCTGTTTGGTGCCCGGATGCAGCACTGGAGGTAACGGCTTGGGAAGATCTGCTTGAATATTGTACCACTCGTGTGGTAGATCTTTCTCGGAGAGAAGAATTTTTGTCGTCTTCATAATGACTCCTTTCGGTTAGTTTGGATAGGGATATTTGCAAATTATCGAATTCAGTTATTCCGAGCATGGCGAGGAATCCAATAATCGAGCGAAAAGCAAAGACTGCTGCGCTGCTTCACCTCTCTCAATGACTCGAAATTAGCTGATTGGACAGGTCCATTAGTTTCGATACACCGTTGTCCAACATGCCAAATTTAGAACCGATGCTCAGATCTGCTTTTCAGCGGAGATGAAGCAATCTCATACGAGGAATAGTTAGTTAATTCCTCGCTTCGAACGGAATTATGTCCTTTAGCATGTTGCTGGTATTGAACAGCTCAGATAATAGATCGCGATAAAAAATCAAACATCAAAAGCAGAATTAGAATCCAAAAAATGGTCCGCAAATTATTCATCAAATAAAAACGTCGGCTCATGATAAAAACGGATGGACTTATCGCGTATTTGCTCGGTAATACGTTTCTGCAACCAGTAATTTTTCTGTTCTACAGAGACATCGAACCGCAATATGTCTAACGGCACGTTGATTCGCAACGCTCGTTTCGGCAGAATGATTCTGGTAATGCCGCTGGGGATCCTGATACCGCGATTGGTGACCTCTACCAATTCTTGCTTCTCTAATCTTCGAAATACAATCAAGGCACAAAACTGGGGATAATTGGCCTTCAAATGATCGAGATTTGTATAACTCACCCGATCCATGTATTGAAAACCTTTGTAGATTTGCGTAATGTTCTGGAGATCTTTGATCCGTTGAAATAAATCGGTATGAGCATGAACGTGGTAAACGGTCTCATCGGCAAATTGAATTTGGCAGAGCAGATCCCCGTTTTCATTATCGATCAATTCATTCTTGGGATGATTTGTGATCTTGATGTCCGGGATATTACCGATCCTATCCAAAAATTCAGCCTTGCTGAATTTTTCAACGGCATGATGCCAGTGGAGAAAGATGAGTCCTGGGTCGAATAGATCGATATGCTGGACCAGCACATCGGGAATTTTCAGTTCCTGCAAGGCAGTCAATCGGTTGGCCCCATCCAATAAGATGTATTTATCGGTGCCAGAATGAGTGGCGACGACCGGAGGATTTTTCAATCGATTCTCTTTCCTGATATACTCGATCAGTTTTGAGGATCGCTCTAAGTCTGGATCTTCGTGGAAAATAATTTGGGAAATAGGAACGATTCTGAGATGTGGGAGTTCTCCAATCTTAAGCTGCTGATCATTTCTCTGAATCACGGCTCCTCCTGAGGGTTAAATAAAAAACCCACTTAAAAAGCTTAAGTGGGCTGGAATTGGTTGATTTATTTATGAAACACCTGTACAGTGACTAATTCCGCCCGATCATATATACCACCACCAATGAAAGCACTTTTGCCACATAAAAACCAATGTCAATCGGTTCATCATCATTTTCGCCTCAAATAATTGGTCTGAATATATAAACAAAAGCGCTGAATGTCAAGCAAAATTTCTTTAAAAGAGGTTTCTTTTAGGCACCTAATATTTTATCGATTTTTTCTTTAATGTGATGCTTCGGAACGGCACCGATGATTTGGTCAACCACCTTGCCATCTTTAAACAGCAGCAATGTCGGAATGCTGCGAATGCCATATTTAATAGCGATCCGCTGATTTGAATCTACATCGCATTTGCCTACTTTCAATTTTCCCTCATAATCGCGCGCCAATTCATCAACGATCGGAGAGATCATTTTGCATGGCCCACACCAAATTGCCCAGAAATCGATCAAGACCGGATGAGGAGATTGCAGCACTTCATTTTCAAAATTTTCTTCGTTAATAGCCAGCAAGTTGCTCATCGATGTTCGCTCCATTTTAGTCATTTTTATTTTTTTGGATTACTCAATTGACATGCATGTATGAGATCAAGATCCTATGGCGTGCGTGAACTTTATCCGACCAAAAATCCATGATCGCCTTCTGATGAAATTGCCTTAAAGATAAAAATTATCATTTAAAATTGCAAGCACAATTTAAAAAAATTGATTAAGGAGGATAAGATATAAAATTATTATCTTGGGTAAATCAGTGATAATCGAATATGCGGAAATTGCAAAATAGCAAAGAGGGCGATAGAGCGATTATTCTGGGGATTTCCTTCAGATCTGGCAAGGATCTCAGCGTTTCAGAGTTGTCAGAAAAATGCTTGATTTTTTGATAGAATTTGATTATCATAAGCACTATTATGAAACAAACCAAAAAGAGTTAAGCAGGAGAATTCATTGATGATTCAAAATCTGACTGAGCTTGATGTCATCCAAGCTGCTGGTGGTTTGCTATGGCGTTCGACTGCTCATGGTAACGAACTGGCGATCATCCATCGGCCGAAGCATGATGACTGGACATTGCCCAAAGGGAAATTAGAGCCAGGCGAAACCTGGCACGAGGCGGCACTTCGAGAGGTGTTTGAGGAGACAGGGTGCCAGGCAGAAATTGAAAATTTTGCCGGCTGTGTTTGCTATGTTACGAATAAAGTTCCCAAGTTAGTGCTTTATTGGAATATGAAATTAATTGCTCCGATGCCGTTTCGGACAAATAATGAGGTAGATCGGCTCCAATGGTGGAGCGCTGACGCTGCGGTAGGCAAACTCACCTACCCCAAAGAACGGGAACTGGTCTTAAAAAATGTTTCATTATTGCCCTGTTATTAAATCTCAATTTCATGGGTTGAACATATCCTATCGAGATCCTATCACCACTTTTCATGGCTCGCCATCTCAGTTGAAAACGATCGCTCGATTAGTCTCTGAAAAAATTTTAATTGAAAGGAAAGAGAGGTTAACATGCCAACCATCCAACAGATTTTGGCAATACAAAAACGGGTTCAGTTTGAGCTCATGAAAAAAAAGAACGTTGTCGGCGTCGGGATTGGTTATAAAATGTCAAATCATCGAACCACAGGAGAAATTGGTCTGGTGGTTTTTGTTTCGGACAAGCTTCCGGCGGCGCAATTAGCCAGCCGAGACGTCATTCCGAAAGCGATTAAGGGAGTCGTCACTGATGTCAAGCCGGTGGGTCGGATCATAATTCATAAGTCGCGGACCGAACGTTGGCGCCCAGCGCCGCCTGGGGTGAGTATCGGCCACGAATATGTTACGGCAGGTACCTTCGGTGCAGTTGTGCGAGATAATGCAACCGGTAAAAAACTGATCCTCTCCAATAATCATGTTTTGGCCAACAGTAATGACGCACGAAAAAAGGACGCCATCGTTCAGCCGGGTCCCATCGATGGCGGACGCGCTCCGCAGGACTTGATTGCTCAACTGGAACGTTTCGTCCCGATCAGCTTCAAAAAAAGTGAAACGAACGTATGTTCGATCGCGGCTCGGATCGCCAAAATCGCGAATTATCTTGCCGCGCGGTTTGGTTCAAAATCGCGGTTGGCCCCCTTTCGGATCGAAGATGCCGTGAATGTGGTCGACGCAGCGGTCGCATCGCCCTGGGGCGATAGCATTACGGATGAAATTCTCAACTTGGGAACGGTCCATGGCATTGCTGAACCTGAACTAAATATGAAAGTGAGAAAAAGCGGACGAACCACTGCTGTGACCGAAGGCACGATTACCAGCCTGAATACCATGGTCGAGGTCGGTTATGGCAATGGTAAAAGTGCCATTTTTGAAAATCAGATCATCACGACCAATATGTCCGCCCCAGGGGATTCTGGCTCCCTGCTGGTAACTGCCGATGGAAATAATGCAGTGGGATTACTATTTGCCGGTTCTAATGAAGTGACTGTTTTTAACCCAATTCAGCAGGTTTTAGATCTGTTAGAGGTCCATTTTGAGTGACATGCTCGAACGTGGTGCTGAAGGTCTTTTTTGCATAAAGCAGCGCTATTTTTGAAAGCAGTTCGGCCAAGCATTTCGCATTAGTGCAACAGAACTCATCATGAGAAATCCAATAAAATTTTGTTTGGTAGATGGATGAAATGGATTGGTGTAATCATCGCCAAAGTAAGGAACTGAACCGCTCTGAAAAGAACCTCCAGAATGAACTTTGCCATAGTTGCGAGGCTCACCGATACTTAACTCTGAGCGCGAGATCAAATTCTAACCATGGATTTTGCGATTTGGTAAATCAATTTGAGGAAATTTGATAAGCATGACGCATCGTGAACGGATTCGAACGATCATTTCTGGTAAAGCGGCTGATCGTGTCGGTTTTTGGCTGGGTAAACCCCATCCCGATACGGAGCCGATCTATCTCAACGCCTTCAAGCAACCCGATATGGAACATATCCGCCAGATGCTTCAAGATGATTTCCGCTGGATATGTCCGCAATGGAACTCCTATAAACATCCTGAGGGGAAACCGATGTGGGACATGCAACGCAAAGGCAAAGAGCTCAGTGCCGAGGGCGTCTTTGCCGATTGCGAGGATGTCCAGCAAGTTCATGATTTCGATTGGCCGAATCCCGATTATCTCGATTTTTCCGAGACATTGGCCGAGCTCAGACAAGCTGGAGATGTATATCGAGCCAGCGGCTTCTGGTGTCCGTTCTTCCATGAGATCGCCGATTTCTTCGGCATGGAAAATTATTTCATCAAGATGTATACTCATCCTGATGTGGTGCATGCCGTGACCCGTCACGTGATCGATTTTTACCTGGAGGCGAATCGTCGATTCTTCGAGCAAGCTGGGGATCTGATCGATGCGTTCTTTTTTGGGAATGATTTTGGCACTCAACTCGATCTACTCATCAGCCCTGGATTGTTCGAAGAGTTCGTGTTTCCTTATTTCAAGGAATTGACCGACCAAGGGCATCGTTATGGCTATCAGGTGATTCTCCATTCCTGTGGTTCGATCTTTAAAGTCATTCCTCGATTAATTGACCTTGGGGTTGAGGCATTGCACCCACTTCAGGCAAAAGCCAGCAACATGGATGCAGAGATTTTAGCCCGCGAATTTAAGGGGGAGGTCGCTTTTATTGGTGGCATCGATACGCAGCAAATACTGGTACATGCCAGCCCCGATGAGGTCAAACAAGAAGTACGACGCGTGAAAGCATTGCTTGGTCCGTGTCTGGTCGTCAGCCCTAGCCACGAAGCGCTATTGCCCAATGTGCCAGCCGAAAATGTGCGGGCCATGGCTGAGGCTGCCCTGGAGTAGATGATTGACGTTTTCAATCTAATTAGTGCGTCAACGAAAACGATTAAATTTTTAGCCAACCGTCATTCCGAACGAAGTGAGGAATCTGGTCACTTTGAGGTTATTTCATTTACCGATTTCTCCTTTGGGTCGAAATAATTAGGTGAGTTTCCGTTCAGGTACTAATTCCCTACATATCTGGAATAGAGGCTGCGCGCAATTGCTGTATCGGTGGTTCCTTTGACAATTGCCCGGCCATCGGGAAAAATGGATAATTCATAATTTTCGATCTCAAAGCGGATCAAATACTCATTGGCTTTCACCACACCCAGTTCCGCAAGCTGGATGGCTAATCGAGGGAGATCGAGCTGGGTTTGTTTAAATGGCAGAATCTGCACCGCATTGCGGCCGCACAGCGTAGTGAAGGCACTGCCGTGCTTGCCCTCAAGGTAATCGAACCACCGCTGATTGCAGACCGGGCAGTTCTTCTGAATTTTTTCTTTCGCAATATCAATAGTCTGATAGCTATTCTGCCAGACATCGATGCTGATCAAATTGCGATTGATCGCTGCCTTGTTCCCGATTATTATTTTGATCGCTTCGGCAGATTGAATGGAGGCGATTATCGCGACGATGGAAGCCAAAACACCGACAGTTTCGCAGGTCGGGACTGTTCCCGGTTCGGGGATTTTTTCCATCACGCATCGAAGGCAAGCAGTTTCTCCGGGGAGAATAGTCATGGTCAGACCATAGGATTCGATCGCAGCACCGTAAATCCAAGGACGGCTGTGCTTCACACACGCCTCATTCAATAGAAATCGGGTCTCAAAATTATCCGTAGCATCGATGATCACATCGACATCATTGATCAGCGATTCGATATTGAATCGATTGGCATCGGCAATGATTGCTTCGGTGTTGATCGTGGAATTGATCTGCTGGATGCGGTGCTGAGCTGCAATGGCCTTAGGCAATCCCTCCTTGACATCATGTTCCTCATACAAAAGCTGACGCTGCAGGTTATTCAATTCTAAAAAATCGCGATCGACTAACTTTAGATAGCCCACTCCGGCACGCGCCAGGATCGACGCCGAGGCCGCCCCAAGGCCGCCGCATCCCAAGATCATCACCCGACCCCGGGCTAACTTTTCCTGCCCTGCCGGGCCGATCTCCTGAAACGCTATTTGGCGCGCATAGCGCTCGAACTCTTCTGAACCGAAATTTGTCTTCATGCAGTCTTTTGAAATTTATATGACCATACCGAATTTTTAAAATAGCTCAATTTTCATGACCTCATTGAGCTAAACTCCTTTCCTTGATTCGCGATATTGCCAGTTCGGTTTTCATCAATGATTCTCAGTTGAAATTGAGTTCCATTCTATTCTTTCCTCTGAGCCAGTATCTTATTCAGTGTATCTGATATTTGGAACAGTACCATCACGACTTCGAGGTAAACGCGAACCAGGATCACATAGATGACAAAAACGATTGGGGAGAGCAGAATGGTAAGCAGACCAGCGAAGAAACTGGCCCGAAATCCCCAGGCGATGAAGAAAAAGGCGCCGACCGCGGCCCCGAGAATCCCGATGACAAATAACGTTTGAATCACCTTTGGAACGATGAATTCTGAAAATGAGAAGTCAAATAATGTGGTAAAAAAGCCCTTCGGTTCTTCCATGGTTCCTCCCTGCGAGTAATTTAACTTTTGGAAAATCGAATTTGATAAATTGAGATTTGAGAAAATGAGTTTTAAAATCCTATTCGGAGTGACCGCTATGGCCCATTTGATCGAATGAAAATCTCCGCCTCACATTGCGATTCACATGGCATTCTGAGAATTAGGTTATCGAACGACAAAAAGATCGCACGGTTGACACATTTACCCGTGGAGGGGCAAAAAGTTCCCAACGCATGATGACATCGGCTGGGCATTTTACGAATTTATTTCGGTCTAGCTTATTACAAAGATCGGGGCTGAAGTTCAATGCAAATGTTTTCTAAGCCGATAATGTTCGACAATTGGGAGATCAGAGCCGAGGAAGGTTGAGCAGTGATTTTTTTCGAAAGAAACGTATATTCACCGTTTTCGGGCGTTTTCAGATTGATCAACACGGGCACGGATCCTCGATTTTTCGTCAGAATATTTTTGATTTCGCGCAAATGATGTTCGCTCTGCTGATTAACTTGGAGGGAAAATTTAATATTTTTGACGCAGCGTTCCCATACCTGATCGATGGGGATCAAATCATCGCACAAAATTTTCGCCTCGTCATTGCCATTTTTCATCGAGACTTTTCCGATCACCAGGAGAATGGAATCTTCGTGGACAATTTGTCGATGCTTTTCAAACGCATCAGCAAAGATGATCAGCTCCCCAGTCGCGGTCAAATCTTCAATGGTCACAAAAGCCATCGGCCGATTTTTGCGGTCAAAATGCTTTTTGATGCCAGTAATCATGGCGATCGTTTTTAGCTCGGCCTTATCGCTAAGGAAACGGAGCTGATCCAGCGTATGTTGGGAGAACATTTTCAGCTCAATGCTGTACCTGGAGAGCGGATGTCCAGAGAAGTAAAATCCGAGCAGATCCTTCTCTCGGCTCAATTGCTCAGAATGGCTCCATGGAGCTACGTCTGGCAACGGTGGTGTATCCGGGCCGATACTGGGCCCACTTGCATCAAAAATGCTGGTCTGACCATTAGCGCGATGCAGATGGATGCGCTGAGCGTAATTGGCAGCCAGATCGATACTCTGCATCAATTGGGCGCGATGGCCTTGGAGCGAATCCATTGCCCCTGCCTGGATGAGGCTTTCCAGCACCTTTTTATTGACCAGCCGGCCATCGACATGAGCAACGAGGTCAAAAATGGTTTTGAACCGACCAAGTTTTTTTCGAGCCGCCAGGATCGAATTAATGGCATTCCTGCCAACATTTTTGATCGCACCCAAACCGTAGCGGATCGCCTGATTTACAACGGTGAACTCGAATTCACTCTCATTCACATCTGGTGGCAAAATTGTGAGGCCCATTCGTTTGCACTCATCGATGAGCACCACGATGCGGCTGGTGTCGCTGATTTCGCTAGTTAGGTTCGCGGCCATAAATTCGGCTGGGTAATGGGCTTTGAGATAGGCGGTCTGATAGGCGATCAGCGAATAGCCGGCTGCATGAGATTTGTTAAAGCCGTAGCCAGCAAATTTAACAATGAGGTCAAAAATTTCATTCGAGATGGCAGGGGAAATGCCTTTTTTTTCCGCACCAGCGACGAACTGCTCGCGCATCTGTTTTATCTGCTCGAGCTTCTTCTTGCTGATTGCGCGCCGCAATAGATCAGCCCCTCCGAGACTGAATCCCGCTAGCTCACTGGCAACTCGCATCACCTGCTCCTGGTAGATCATGACGCCATAGGTCTCTTTGAGGATCGGCTCCATGAGCGGATGGAGATACTCGATTTTTTGCTCCCCATGTTTGCGAGCGATGAAATCGTCGATCATGTCCATTGGGCCAGGTCGATACAGCGCGTTCATTGCAATCAAATCGCCGATCCGCTCTGGTTTCAGACGACGCAGGCAATCCCTCATGCCCGAACTTTCAAATTGGAATATCGCAACGGTCTCTCCGTTACAGAAGATCTGGAACGTCGCCGGATCGTCTAATGGCAATTGATCCAAGTCCAATTCAATGCCGCGGTTCTTGAGCAATTTGAGGGTATGATCGATTACGGTCAGCGTGCGCAAGCCCAGAAAGTCCATTTTCAATACGCCGATCTTCTCCAGGGTTTTCATGTCGTATTGGGTGGTTACATCGCCTTGGCTGGATTTGAACAAGGGCGTATAGTTGGTCAACTCGTCCGGGGTGATGACAACACCAGCGGCGTGGGTTGAAGCATGTCGCGCCAGCCCTTCGAGAATGAGCGAGTTCTCGATCAATTTCCGATGCAACTCATCTTGTTCGACCACCTGGCGAAGCTCAGCCACCTGTTCTAGCGCCTTTTCCAGCGTTGTGCCGAGTTTTTCTGGGATCATTTTAGCAATTTTATCGACTTCGCTAAGGCTCATTTTCAGCACGCGACCGACATCGCGAATCACACCGCGCGCTGCCATGGTGCCAAAGGTGATGATCTGAGTGACGTTTTGTTCGCCATATTTCTTCTTGACGTACTGGATGATTTCCTCCCTGCGCTCAAAGCAGAAATCGATGTCGATATCCGGCATGCTCACGCGCTCAGGATTGAGAAACCGCTCAAACAGGAGATCATATTGGATCGGATCGATATTGGTGATGCGTAAGACATAAGCGACAAGGCTGCCAGCCGCTGATCCACGTCCTGGTCCCACTGGGATCTTCTCCTTGCGAGCATGATCAATGAAATCCTTCACAATCAAAAAATAACCAGCATAGCCCATTTTTTTAATGATGTCCAATTCGTAGGTCAAGCGCGCTTCCAGCTCGGGCGTGACCTGGGGATACCGTTCTCGCAGTCCTTGTTCCGCTAATAGCTGCAAATAATCATCCAGAGATATGTTGCCATATGCCTCAGGCACTTGATAGCGAGGCAAATGAACGCTTTTCAGGTCGAGCGTTAGATTGCATTTATCGGCCACCAAACGGGTATTTCGAAGCGCCTCGGGAAAATCATGGAAAAGCTGCTTCATTTCCTCAGGCGATTTGAAATAGACCTCGTTGGTGTTAAAGCGCATGCGGTTCTCTTCTTCCAAAGATTTGCCGGTTTGCAGACAAAGCAGGATGTCGTGAGCAAAAGCATGTTCGCGTTTCAAGTAATGAGTATCATTGGTGGCGACCATTGGGATATTGAGCTTGTTGCTCAATTGCGCGATGCCTTGAATGGCGATTTCCTCTTCGGGGATCTTGTGGCGATGAATTTCAAAATAAAAATCATCATGAAAGATGTCCTTGAATTCGAGGGCGGCCCGCTCAGCCGCAGCCAGATCCTGTTGCAAAATGCGCTGCGGCACCTCCCCCTTTAAACAAGCCGATAATGCAATAAGCCCGTCAGCATGCTGACGAAGCAGTTCCTTATCGATACGCGGCTTGTAATAAAATCCTTCCAAAAAGCCTGCCGACACCAGCTTCATGAGGTTCTTATAGCCCGTCTCGTTTTTCGCCAGCAGGATCAGATGAAACGACGCATCTTTAGCTCCTTTCGCAGAAGATCGGTCGAACCGACTGCCGGGAGCGATGTATACCTCAGCGCCAATAATCGGTTTGATGCCAGCCTCGCGCGCTTTGGTATAGAATTCAATCGCACCGAACATATTGCCATGATCGGTCAAAGCCAGGGTATCCATCCCAAATTCCCGGCACGCTTCGATGAGATCTTCGATTTTGCAGGCGCCATCTAATAAGCTATAATGCGAATGATTATGAAGATGAACAAAATCGCTCATAAAGCCGATGTCCCAAATTTTGAAACCACTTTCCAGCAAATCAAATGAAAAATGATAAACTTCCGAGATTGCCTGCTACTACCGACAAACAACAATATTGGAATATTGGGAAAATAGCAATGCCGTGGCCATCATCTGGCTTTATAGGTAGGTCGCTGCCGCAGGGTAAAAAGGGCTGGAAACCAGCTCTGCTTATGAACTGGTTCCCAGCCGAAAGTAGATTAGAATTGGCTTAAGTAATGATGAGCGGAATTCAGATATTCACTAGAGTTATAACAGCTCACCAACCAATCGAATTCGACTCGTGCGATATTCAATTCGCCAAGCTTCAAATAAGCCAAGCCTAACATCAACTGAGCATCATCCTGCTTATCAGGCGAATCATGAGCGAAAACTTTATTGAATTCGACAATGGCTTGATAAAAATTTCCCTGGGCAAAGCGACACTCGCCAATCCAGTATTGGCAATTGGCAGCGAGGGGGTGATTGGGATTTCTTTGAATCAGCCGATCGAACGTCGCAATCGCTTGCTGATACTGCTTGTTGCGATATTGCTCCAGTGCAGCATTATAAGTTGCTTCATAATCGCTACCGCCTGCAGCGCGACTTTCGCTTTGAGGCGAGTAGGATTCCTCCGCTGCGCTGGATAGCGCGGGCTTGCTGGTGCTAACAGTCCGAACCGGAGTGCCGCTACTTGGCGAATAGGCAGCTCGTTGATACTCCGCGATCTTTTGATCATAATTATTTAATTCAGCTTGCAATCTATTCGCTTCCGATGTTTTTTCGGATAATACACTCTCCAATTGGCTAATCTCTTCGGATAGTTGATCGGCCGATGCCATCTGGGGTGCTTTAGACGAACCATCGGAATCTGATGCGTTCTTACTGAGGCGATTATTCGCGTCCGCTTCGGCAAACGACTCGAAACTATCATTATTCCCACTATCGTTTGACTCGGTGCCATTATCCTCCAGCAAACTCAAAATCTCATCCATTCCATCATCACTGTTCGTTGATGCTTTGTTATCATCATCTTCAGCCAGGAGACTGGACAAGTCGCTATCTTCAAATGACGACGCCTCGGAGTTGCCGGAGATGCTTTCAGAATCAGTGGCATCATCTAATAACGCAGAAAGCTCGTCGTTAGAGCTATCCGATTCCGCAGCGATTCCGCCCCCTTCAATCAGTGGCTCATCTAAATTAACGTGAGGTGCGCGCCCCATGCACAGGACAAACAGCCCCAGTGCGATGATGATGAGCGATACCAATGAAGAACTCATGAGGGCTCTGGTGTTTTTCATGATATTTTCCTCCTTAAAATTGGTTTCCACCGAATTTTAAATGATGCAGTGCTAAGTTGTCTTCGAATATCCGGCCCATTGAACCTCATCAGCAAAATTTGCACGATGCGGGGCGAAATGGCCCAATCACCTCCAATTTGACAGGCGATGCTATTATAATAAATAATCATGAAAAATGCAATATTTTTGAATGAATTTTATTTTTAGATAATGTCTGGCTGAGTTTCCTATTGCAATTTGCAAGCATCGTCTTTCAATTTGGAAATTGGGAAAGTCTCATAAGCACAATTCCATTTTCAGTTCCAAATGTTCCGACCCCTTGCACCAGAGGTCCGCCTTTTAAGGGTTTTGCCATATTTGCAGCCTACTCCAAAGACGAAATTCTGATGTCCAAACATCTAATTCCTCGATCTTCGCCTAAATCGGCTCCGATCGCTGATTCTATATCTATACAATAATTATGCCAGCGATTAAGACTTTTTGTTTTGAATTTTTAGTCTATCCTTGCTCAGCAGCAACTGCGAAAAGAAGCTTGTCTTTCTGACGAGTTTGACCAAGACGATTTAGCAAGAATTCGGAAAGGACATAGACAGGCTATTGGGGAATTACCATTTTGTGAATCAAAGCATCAATTTTGGTAATTTGGGTGCGCAATATGACTTTCGAATTGATTCGCCTCTTCGATCAATTCCCGAGCAGCTTGGATGTGTGTCTCGGTAACGGACTGGCCACCCAACAGCTTCGCGATCTCAATCGCCCGGTCCTCGCGGGTGAGCTTTCGAATGGTTGTTCGGGTTGAATTAGATTCCACGATCTTTTCTACTACGAAATGGTGATCGCCCATGCTGGCGATCTGAGGCAAATGGGTGATGCAGATAATTTGATGGGTTTTGGAAAGCCGTTTCAAGGCCAAGCCCACGGCCTGGGCAATACGGCCTGAAATACCCATATCGATTTCATCGAAGATCAGCACTGGAATACGATCGACCTGGGCCAAAGAGGATTTCAGCGCCAGCATAATGCGCGAAATTTCACCACCTGATGCCACTTTTACCAGCGGCTTTAAATCCTCCCCAGGATTGGTCGCAATATAAAATTCCACATGATCAAGCCCGCGATCTGAAACGCGATAGCATGTTTGATCGATGGTGATAATCCCTTTCTCATCTGGAATCCATCGGATTTGAACGCTAAACCGAGCGTTTTTCATGCCTAACTCTGCCAGTCGACTCAGCACCTCCTGCTCTAATCTGTGCCCAGCTTCATGTCGTCGCTGAGATAATGCCTGGCAGTGCTGGATCAATTCTGCTCGCTTTTGTTCTATCTCCCGTTCCTTGGCCGAAATCAGGTCATCCATGCTATCAATCTGCTGCAACTCCTGAACGATCTGATCGCGATAGGCGATGAGCTCATCGATGGTGCGATGGTACTTGCGCTTCAGCATGGCAAACTGACCAAGCCGCATTCGGATTTGCTCCAGCCGTTCCGGATTAAATTCGATGCTGTTAAAATAGCGTTGGAGGAAATTGGCAACTTCCTCGATCGCTATCCGAGCAGCTTGGACATCAGCCTTGATTCTATCAAAGCGGTTGTCGATGGCCGATAACTGGTCCAAGCGATTTTGCGCCGCTGCTATGCGATCGAATACCGATCCTTCACTATCGTACAATTCGGCAAAGAGTTCGGTAGTGGTTTGAAAGAGCTTCTCGCTGTTCTGGAGGATTTTCTCCTCCTGAAGCAGCGCCTCCTCTTCACCCGGTTTGGGATTTACTCCATTGATTTCGTCCCGCTGAAATTCATACAGATCACGTTTTTCATTCACCGTCTCTTGTTGCCGTTTTAATTCTTTGAGCTGTTCGATCAGCTCGACCAACCGATGGTAATGTTGCCGAACCTGATCGAGCAAGGCGTGATAGCCCCCAAATTCATCGAGATATTGAATGTGATAGTTGGTGTTCAACAGCGATTGATGTTCGTGTTGCCCATGAAGGTCCACTAACAAGTTGCCGATATCTACCAGTACAGCATTGGGGACTGGGGTGTCATTCACGAAGGCGCGATTTCTGAGGCTATCAGAGATCTCTTTTCTGAGGATGACGGTATCATCGAATTGATCGATATCGTGCGATTGCAAGACCCGATTCAATTCGGCATTGTCGCGAATCGCAAAAACACATTCGGCAACCGTTTTGGTCGCTCCTTTGCGAAGCGAGTCAGCTTCAATTTTACCGCCTATGGTTGAACCCAAGGCATCGATCAAAATCGATTTGCCAGCGCCGGTCTCGCCAGTAATGATATTGAGCCCTGGTCCGAATTCGACATCGACCTGATCGATCACAGCGAAATTTTCGACGTGCAGACTTTTAAGCATGTCGCAATACGAGTCTAAATTTTTTGATTTGAATAGCAAATATGAACTGATCTCTTATTGTACTCTGGAGGGAATTGAGCTGAAATTTGGGCCCATCATTAGAGCTATTTTTCCCAGAGGGCCTTCAAACGAATTGATGTCGTTTCCAATCGAATGGAATCGCACCAATCGAAGTGATGCGATTGTTGTTTTTTGTGAACCATCGAATAAGACCACAGTTTATCGGATCACCGCAACTTTTCCGACATGATGCATCCCTGTTTCAGGATTATAGATCACATAAATATAAATGCCGCTGGCTACATATTGGCCTTGGTCATCTCTCCCATCCCAGGAGAAATAATTCCCAAAAATCTCTTCGTTGCTGATGTGGCGCACGAGATGACCACTTTCGTCGAGAAATTTGATAGCAACATCGTCGGCAAGCTCCATGAAATTGAATCCTCGCGCCTCATGAATGATAAATGGATTCGGCCCTGCTTTCACCATGCTCAAATCGGTTCTGGGCCGCGCATACGGGGTCTCGAGAACCGAGAGTCCTCTGCCAGTCCCGATATAGGCCTTCCCACTCTCCGGATCGAACGCAATCGATGTAATATTGTCATATACCAGGGAGCTATTTGCGGTAGTATAATGAGAAAAGGTATATCCATCGGGCGCCAAGATGCTGATCCCAGCCGACGTGCCGAACCATTTATTATTGCGGATGTCCACTTCGATGGTATTCACACTGGTGCTTAGCAAACCAGGTTGGTACTTGACTACTCCAGCCCGCTTGTTGTTGTCCCAATACCAGTAATTCACACCGGCACTAGTGGCGATCCAAACGATATTATCTTGATCAATAGCGATGTCGATGATCTGGTTGCTTTCCAAACCATCGTTAGTGGTCAGATTATTATCCTTGATGATATCATCGGATTTGACAGCGAGGGTGTTCTGATAATCGATGACACTGACTCCCCCCTTGGTGCCGACCCAGACTCGGTTCTCCCAATCGATTGCCAGGGAAGTGACCGAATTGTTCAATATGCCCTCAGCGACCGAGAAATAATACCACGAGCCGTTGGCAGCGAACACCGCCACGACGCGTCCGTTATTCGCCTCGGTATTGAGCGCCCATACATTGCCGAATTCATCGACTTTAACATCGGGGACGACCACAAAATCGGAAAAAGCACCAGCCGGAGCGAGATAATCGCGATAGTACACGGTGATCTTCTCGTCGGAATCAATACAGATCAAGCCACCGCCTTCACTCCCGAACCATTTTCGATTTTGGCCATCGACGGTCACGCATTTAATGCCATTATTGATCAGCCCATCGGCAGTGGTGAACTGGCGCCAAGTCTTGCCGTCGAATTTGAAAATCCCATCCCTGGCTGAAGCGCACCATAAGATGCCATTACGGTCTACCGCAAGCCCGTTAAATTCATTGCTGGCGGGTCCGGGCGGAACAAGATATTCCCACCTTTGCTGGGCAATTGAGAAGTGAGCAAACCCGCGGCCGCTGCCTGATTTGTTTCGGCCCACCCAAAGATCACCATTATCCGCCACAGCAAAGCAACTCAATTCGCTGACGTATTCGGCCACATTGCGCCATAGCATCTCAGTGGGGACCCAACGGCTCACATATCCGTAAGTTAGTGCATAAAGCGTCCCGTTTTTCGATGCCAATCCTCGCACTTCCGGATAGCTCAAATTGGTGCTCATCGATACCCATTGCTGCGATCGCAGGACGGCGACTCCACCATTGGTGGCTGCATAAATTGAATCATTGTGGCTGATGATCGCATTCGCCTGGTTGTGGGGCAATCCATCAAGAGTGGTGTAGTTTTGCCAGCTCTCAGGTGCCATTAAATTGGCGCGATCGAAGCTGGAGCGCGCGATGCCCAGCGCTGTGCCAGCCCAAATCTCTCGATTCACGATCGTGACGTAGGTGACAGCAGTTTCGCTGGGAAATTTCCACCCCAACCGTTTATAGGTCTCCTTCACCTCCTGCCGATTCATGTCATAGAGACTTAGACCGATATCCAGCGCTACCAGCAGCGAATCCCCAATCAATGCCAGGTCATAAATCCGGCGGCCAATATATTCCTTGATGCTCTTCCACTGTTCGCTGCTGGGCTGATAAAAATTGATTGACCCGTCCGTAAAGCCCACCCAGATTCGGCCCCTTTGATCAATTGCCAATGCTTTCGCATCGATGGATGTTAAGCCATTCGTGTTATTAAAAAGCGTGTAATCGCCAGTGGCGATATCATATCGAAATACCCCCCCATTGGTGGCACACCAGATCGCATCCCCAACCAGGAGCAAATCGCGGACATCGGTCTGACTGGTAAACGTGGTCCAATCGCCTACTCCAGCATGAACCATCCCATGTGTTGCCAGTAGCGCGATTAGGGCGATCCAATTTATTTTGAATTTCATGAGATGTTGATCCATATTACAGGTTCTCAAACAGATTGGCCATTTCCATGGCGGACATTGCGGCATCCCAACCCTTGTTTCCCGCCTTAGTGCCAGCCCGCTCAATAGCTTGTTCCAGAGTATCAGCAGTGATCACTCCGTAAATCGTGGGCACACCGGTTTGGAGGTTGACCTGCGCAATACCTTTGGTCACCTCTGCAGCGATATATTCAAAATGGGGCGTCGCGCCCCGAATCACGGCTCCGAGACATACGACCGCATCGTATTTGTTGCTGCTCGCCATGCGCAGCGCAGTCAAAGGGATTTCAAACGAACCAGGCACCCAGGCAATGTCCACCTGATCCATATCCACTTCATGGCGCTGGAGACAATCCAGTGCTCCCTCTAGCAATTTAGATGAAATGAACTCGTTGAAACGGCTGACCACGATCCCAAACCTTTTCCCTTTTCCGACAAATTTTCCCTGCAAAATCTTTGGCATGATCTGCCTCCTGATGAATAAGGTTTATTTCTCCACCACTGGCCCGTTCAAAATTAAGTGACCCAATTTATCCCGCTTGGTTTGCAAATAGCGCGCATTGACTTCATTTGGCTTGATTTCGATGGGGATCCGTTCCACCACCTCCAGACCGTAACCTTTCAGACCGACGATTTTTTTGGGATTATTGGTCAAAAGCCTGATCCGTTTGATCCCAAGATCTGCTAAAATTTGGGCACCAATCCCATAATCTCTCAAGTCCGCTTTAAAACCTAACTCCTCGTTGGCTTCCACTGTATCCCTGCCGTTATCCTGCAACTGATAGGCCATCACTTTATTGGCCAGACCAATCCCTCGTCCTTCTTGGCGCATGTAAAGCAGGACACCACGGCCTTCCTGTTCGATGATCCTCATCGCCTTTTCCAATTGCTCTCCACAATCGCAGCGCAGTGAGCCGAAAATATCGCCAGTAAGGCATTGCGAATGAACTCGCACGATCACTGGTTCATCAGTCGCCACATCGCCTTTGACTAACGCCAGATGATGGTGCTCATCCACTGAACTTTTATATAAATGGAGGATGAAATTGCCGTATTTGGTGGGCAGCTTGGCTGTGGCCTTGCGCTCGACCAGTTTTTCGGTGCGACGCCGATATTCGATCAGATCGCGAATCGTGATGATTTTCAAATCATGTTTTCGAGCAAGCTTCATCAGCTTGGGCACCCGAGCCATCGAGCCATCGTCATCCATGATCTCGCACAACACGCCAGCCGGATACAGGCCAGCCAGTCGCGCCAGATCAACCACCGCTTCCGTATGTCCGGCACGGCTGAGTACGCCCCCTTTCTCGGCCTTAATGGGAAAAACATGCCCAGGCCGTGCCAGATCGCTCGGTTTGGTGTAAGGATCAATCAGCACTTTGATGGTTTGCGCTCGATCGTGCGCGGAAATCCCTGTGGTGGTGTTTTTCACCGCATCGACCGATACCGTAAATTTTGTCCCATGCAGCGCCGTAATGCGCGACACCATCGGATGCAACTCCAGCTCCTCCAATCGCTCCTCGGTCATCGCCACACAGATCAGCCCCCGTCCATAAGTCGCCATAAAATTGATCTTCTCCGGGGTCACTTTGGTCGCCGCCATGATAAAATCGCCTTCATTCTCGCGATCTTCATCGTCCACTACGATGAGGATCTTCCCCTCACGAAAATCCTCAATGGCATCCTCTATCAGATTGAATTTATACATAAAAAAATTGATCTCAATTTTAAATTTTAACCGCCTGGCTAAAAACCTTGTTGTTTTAACCATTCCATGGTGATATTTGTTTCGCCAGGTCGCCAGATCAACTGCTCAATATATTTTGCCAAGCAATCGACCTCGATATTCACTTGGTCACCACTTTTTTTAAATTGTAATATCGTTTGATTCCATGTATGGGGGATGACAGCAATCGAAATGAGCGCCCCACTCTTTTTGGCGATGGTTAAGCTCACCCCATCAATCGCAATAGAGCCTTTCTCAATGGTGTATCGCTCCAGTTCTGAAGGGATCGAAATGGTTAATTCTCCACCTCCTGGGGAAAAGCGAAGCCTCTGAATGGTGCCGAGGCCATCGACGTGGCCTTGCACCAGATGTCCACCTAAGCGATCCTGCAATCGCAACGCTCGCTCTAAGTTTACACGATCATGGCGCTGCAATTGCGCTAAGGTCGATCGAGCTAATGTTTCGGCTACAACATCAGCTTCAAAATAGCTGTCCCCAACTGCAACAACCGTCAGACATACCCCGTTGACCGCAATACTCTGGTCCACGGCCAGATCGCTCAGCACTCGTTCCGCACGAATCTGAAACCGCATTGCCCCAGATTGCATCACGTTGGACTCTACCAGCCCAATTTCTTCGATGATCCCGGTAAACATTGATATTCTTTTAAACCTCAGAACCCAATTTGTCCAAAGTTGATCATCATTGTGGATTAGGATAAAGCAGATCGGCTGTCACCACATAATCTGGCCCGACAGCTTTGAGTCGGATATTGGTCAGTTCAATACAGCGATCCACCCTCTCAATTCCCAGATCACCAATCGCCTCGATACCAGCTCCGATAATCTTGGGAGCTATCGCGATGATGATTCGATCGACCATGCCGGCTTTCAGAAACGCTGTGTTGACTTGTGAGCCACCTTCGATCAATGCAGAGCTGATATGGGCGCTTGCCATTTTTTTCAGCAATTCTGGAATCGAAACCCGATTGCTTTGATTCGGCGAAATTGTCCAGACCTGAGCCCCAGTGGCTTCGACAGCCTTTTTGCGCATCTCATCCTGTGAGGTGGTTGCGACTATTGTCCTTGCTGCCAATTCGCCCGTCAGCAATCGGCTGCTTAACGGGATCCGGAGTTGATCGTCTAAAACGATCCGCCACGGATTCGTTCCTTTCACAAAACGAACCGTCAATTGAGGGTCGTCAGCCAGCACGGTTCCGATGCCAACAATCACGGCATCGTGCTCGGCGCGCAAGCGATGGGCCAGCACCCGCGCTGGATAAGAGGTGATCCACTGCGAATGACCCGTCGCCGTGGCGATGCGACCATCTAACGATTGAGCGATCTTCATCGTGACATACGGGAGCCCAGCCACAATATATTTAATAAAGCACCGATTCAACTCGCGGCACGCTTCCTCCTCCACCCCACTGGTCACTTCGATTCCATGCTGCCTTAAAATTTCAATGCCCCGCTGATTCACGAGCGGATTGGGATCGATCATCCCTACCACCACGCGCTTGATGCCGGCCCGAATAATGGCATCGGTACAAGGAGGCGTCTTGCCATAATGACAACACGGCTCCAGATTGACATAGAGCGTTGCCCCGGCTGCCGCTTCACCAGCAGCCTGGAGCGCCTCCACCTCCGCATGGGGCCCGCCAAAATATCGATGATATCCCTCGCCCACAATCGCATCGTTATTCACGATCACACAGCCCACCATGGGATTGGGGCTCACGTGTCCCATCCCGCGTCGTGCAAGCCGAATCGCTCGCTTGAGATAGTCACCTTCATTTAATATTTTTTTATGTTCGATAACCGGCGAATCCTCCCGATCAATCCCAATTACTTTCAATCCCAAAAGTTTGATCGTCTGTTAAATGTACTACCGAAAAGATTATCTCCCAAATTCCGAGTTGAACTTGTGGCAATGGACCCAATTCACTTGGTCTATCAACTAACCAGCCATTTCAACGGCCAACAATATAACGATTATCGCATCGCAAAGCAAGAATTTTTTCTCGAAGCTAGTCTTTTGCCACAAATACCGGCGTCATAGTTTCGCTCACAGGCCCTAAAAAAGAATCAATAGAGAGATAATTCGCCCAGACTATGGTTCTGTCGGGGCATCGAGCGAAATGAGCTCATAATCCATCGAGCCTAGCCCGATCTCCTGACCGTGCTGCAATTGTACGGTAGGATCGATATGAGGATAAGAGAGGGCGGCCAAGCTTTTGCCAGCATATTGGGCGATCAGATCCAGGCTGGCTTTGTCGATCGCTACAGGGTCTCGACTCGCCAACACTCCGATATCTCGCACTATTGAAGGCTGCTTTCCAGTGAGACAATCACAATCTTTGGTGATATTGATCAAAAAGTTCAAATAGGCCACTTTATCCTTTTTATGAATCACTGCCCCCAGGGCGTGTTCGGCCATCTTTCGCTGCAAGCTTTCACTGGATGTCTTCCAATTATATTTTACGGCGTCGAAACGACAGACAGTAAGGCATTCACCGCAGCCGATGCAAATTTTTTCATTGATAACGGCCACATTCCCGTTCATCGTGATGGCCGTTTCAGGACACCAAAGGATACACTCGCCACACCCCGTGCAGCGCGTAATCTCGATGCGCGGTTTCATTGAGGAATGTTGCCGCAGCTTACCCTTGCGGCTGGCTAACCCCATGCCCAAATTTTTGATCGCCGCACCCAATCCCGAAGCCATATGCCCTGTCACATGGCTAATGACCAACATCGCATTGGCCATCAACGCCTCGGCGGCAATGGCAACTTTGCTGAACAATTTTCCAGGGATCTTGACCTCAATCTCGCTATTACCGCGCAACCCATCGGCGATGATAATTGGAACACCCAATTGCCGCATGCCAAAGCCATGTTGTTCGGCCAAGCGCACATGGCTCACCGCATTTGCGCGTTGACTCCGATACAACACGCACGTCTCGGTCAAAAATGGCTCCGCCTGGCTTTGCCGGATCGCCGCAATTAATGGCGGCAAATATTCAGCTGCCACATGGGTGCTATTGCCCTCTTCTCCGAAATGAATTTTTATCGCCACCATGTCCCTTGCTGAAAAACAGCTTCTCAATTGTGCCGCCTCGTACAATTGCATCAATTTTCGATGCATCAAATCCACCGGATCTTTTGCCGTGGCCGGCATGAAATATACTTTTGCACTCACGCGTCACACCTTTGCATATCAAACTGTCATTTCTTTAATCCATGAAACCTGTCAGCTCTGCAGGAACAATCTGGACAAGCAGTAACAGCTTTTGAACGATTGATAGAGCGAACTTTTGTCAAATTCGATTAATAGGCTGGCGGTTACCAATTGCCACGATCAGGAATGTTATTCATCTCATCAACGATCACACGAGCTGGTTGGCCTGGTCTTTTGAGCACGATTCGGCTCCGCAAATAGCGATCGAATTTGTACTCGATGATCGCTTCGGTTGATTCATCATAGCGACGATGCTCTCCAGCGTGTTCAGCGTTAAAATAATCGTACCAATCGTCAATTGGCACGATCCAATATTTGAACCCATGGCGTTTGAGCTGAGAGGCAAATTGTTGTGCTTCGATTTTCGTCGAAAAGCCGCCTAACCGTATTCGATATCCTGACTTTTTCTCATCCTGAAAATACTTTATTCGGGCAAAATAGCCCAATTTCGCCAATCGCGCTGCGATCTTCTCCGCAGCGGGCCGATCTGGTTCAAAACCGACTTGTAGCTCATATTGGGGCAATGCCAATGAGATCGAATGACACCATGACGGCATTGGCCAATCGTTCAATTTCTGATCCAATGAGCGATCAAGGCTGCGCAGCATTAGCCCCTGATCTGTTATGCACAAGTAGCGATCCTCATCCAACCATGCCAGTGCATAATAGCGGCTGCTATCAATGGCAGAAAACTTCCCAGAACTCATTGCATAATGGAACGTCAGATTTCCGGTTGAAGAAAGCACGGAAAGGATTGCGTCGCTTTGCCGGGGATTGGTGCTGAGCAATCGCGGTCGTACATTCTTAAGCAAAACCGTGGCCGCTTGGGCACGCAGACCCGAGGGTTGCAGGACGAGATCATATCCTCCTGGCTCGGCGCGACTGACAAATTGAAGTGTCGCTTTTTTTAATTTCATTGCTCTGGGTTCGCTGGTTGACATGGCCGCCTCTCTCAAATTAAAAGTGCTACTGCGGATCCTTTCTTTCGCGATCGGCTCGACCCAAGACGATCCAGCCGCGGCAATTTGTCCGGTCGGTAACGAAAAATAATGTCGCATCGTCTGCCCAGTTCCTGGCTCGAAACGATCGATGTAAATCCCATTATCTTTCTTGAGAAATCCGAATTCCTGAAAATACCATTTCGATGTTGGATCGCGAAAGTAGATCTGGACAGGGGGAGAAAGAGGCTTCAACGACATGAGGTACAGGCCAAAACTGCTGGAGAAGATCAATTGTTTTTTATCTTGCGCTACGACCAACTGCTCTGGTTGCGGATTAAGACAGACCAAACGATCTAATGCCAAATCCTTGACCAGAATGTGGATTTTGAACCGCTCTGGCTGAGACTCATCCAATAAAATGCATCGAAACGCCAATTGTTTTCCATCTGGCGACCATGTCAGTTGATCATAATAAGTAAACTGAACAAATTCATCCTGAGCCCATGCCCCAGCCCAGATGACAATAGCTAACAACCACCATCGCACCTGCTTAATGATGTTTTTTGCCATAACGCCCTCGCGCACAAAGGTTGTTAAGAAATATTCAACAGAATTATAACAATTTCGGATGGAAATGTCAACTGATTTTTTAGGGAGCAGTGTCTGTCGCAGAGATAATTTATGATATTAGATGGAAAAAGGAGCTAACCAAAATCAGCTTCTCGGTCGGGATTGTTGGTGAATGATCGAAACAATCATCGCATTTTACTAGCTCGCCTTTTTGTATATGAGGCGGAATCACAAAATCGAATGTCTTTTGCGCTATCCATCACATGAAATTTATTTCTTTCCCTCGTTTTTGTCATGGGCGCTATTCATAGGCGAAATGTCCAATTGAGGTTCGCGCTCCAATATTCCATATCCATTCGCACTAACATGAAATTCAAATGCTGGGAAAATAAGAATCGAAATCCAGCGTTTATTTTTTGAGAATCATATTCAACCAAATAAATCAGCCAATTTTTCCAACTGATTTCCAGCCCCCCAAAGAGACCGACGATAGTATGTCCCACTGGTAGATCGCGATCTTGCTTTGGCACGCCGAGGTGGCGATTGATTAGATCAGAGCCGTAACCGATATGCAACCGCCAGCAGCTTTGAGGCTGGTTGACAATGGTTTTGCTGATAACCATATAGCTGGTATTAAGCAAAATAAAGCTATAAATGTCCCGTACGCCGATGGCAATTGCTGGAAGCTGGCCATGCTCTTTGAGCACAAGATATTGCAAGCTGATCACGCCATCTTTGTAGGTATTGGTACCATCATAGCTTTGTTGACCAGGCACGAATGTCACGCCAGCGCTAAATTCCAATCTGGGGAGATAGCCGAGGACGATGAAAAAAGGATAATTATGAAAAAGATGGGTGGCGAGGTACGCTGCATGACGATCGACATAACCGAAGCCGATTGCCACCTGTTGATCCTCAATCACCTCCGCTGTGGGGATTTGGATCAGACCGCTGGTCCCAGAAAGCGAAATACCAGAGCGGCTGGGCATTGGAAACGCCAAGATTAGCATGAACCATCCCATCACTCGTGGAACCGAGCTAATTAGCTGTGAAAATCGAATAGCGGATGCAATCACTGCTATCAACTCCCTCGCTTCGGAATATATTCGTGGCGAAAAACAGCTTCATCCAGTTTAACATAGCGCCGCGCTATTTTTAAATAGTGACTATTAGCCCGGATAAAGCTGAGGGTCAATTGATCGGCCACGCGTTCAAAACTTTCTCCAGTGTTCAGGATCAGACCGTCATAACATGGCAGATAGCGATAGTCCCAAATGATGGATCGAGGTGAGGTCAATCGGAATCGACTTGGCATCGCCTGCCGGATCATTGGGAATGGGATTCGGACGGTCATGCCAGTGAGAAATTCAAGCGATTGGCTCCAGACGCCCATAAATTCCAGCTCCAACTCTCGAAAACGGCGCATGATATCGATGCGCCAGCCACTATCACCCAAAAGGTATCTGCCCCAACTCACCCGAAAGTGCACATCGACTGGCTCAAAGCGATAGTCGGTCTGGAAAAGATAGGAATAGCGATTGTTGATCGGGCGAGAAATTGACAACCATTGTCCGATTGAATGCGCATCCACCCAGTCTATTCTGGCAGAAAAGCTGACTCGATCGCGCCACAGAAAATGTCTGAGCTGGGAGGAGATGCCGTAGCAGCCGAATTCGAACCGGCCAGCGCTCAGCGATAGAAATGACTGATAGGGCAATCGGATCAATTGTTGAATTTGTAAAAAGCCCGTCTGATTTTTATGCCCGAAACGTTGAAACTCATCATAAATCGTCGCATAAAGCTGACCGTTCATTTGAAATCCCTTGGCAACGGTAAACGAAATATTGGAAGTCACATTGAATTGCAATTGCGCTGGATCCTTTGGCTGTGCGAATTGGGCATTGCATCCAGGAATAAAACTGAGATCAAATTTGAATGCAGAGGACTGGCGCTCAGGTGCAATATAACCGGGATAAGGAGCTGGGGATAGTGGATACCAGCCAATTGATACGCCAGCCAAAAACTCAGTCAATGAAATTTGATCTTGCAGCCATTGCTCAAACCCTTCTCGCTCGACGATGATGTATTTGATCGTCACGTTTCGGTATTTGGGAATTAGGACAATTCTGTGGCAAGAGGAAAAACGATGAGCTGATGAAACAAGGACAACGCCCAAAGCGAGCACCTCATTTCGGAAACGCCGATTTTCGTAGCTGATCCATATCGTCGGGCCGGATGCCACCTGAATTTCAATGTTCTCCAAACCAGCAGCGATGAGGTCATTTTGGCAGGTTACCACGGCAGTGTTCAGGTCCATGCGGTTCGGCTGGCTGGCACGCCCGCTGACAAAAAATAAAAATAGGCTTCCCCACATGAACATTAGCAACCTGCTCATCATTTCCTCTCCTCCAAAGCCGATGATGATATAAAAAGGATCGATAATAACGCTGAAAGCAAAAATCTGTTGCCTGACGATTCAATTAATAAAATTAATAAAGCGGAGCGGTCCGAAATCTGTTGAAAGAGGGAGATTCTCATGGAATCAAATAATACCGGATCGCTCGCGATAAGTGGATGGTTTGACGCTGCTAGCCCAGCAATAACACTCTGGGTGAACCGTGTCCATCGGATTGCTGAGTCTTATACCCGAAATCCATTTGATTTTGATGGAATCCCCAAAGCCTTGGGGGTGGAGGCGAGACTTCATTTGACCCGATAAGGGCAAGATCGAAAGCCTCAGATCATTCCCTGCATTACTCAATTTAAAAATTTCTTCTGGAAAATCAAGTGAAAAATTGCCCAATTTAAAGAGATGCAACCGTTCTTTCAATATTGTAACAGCTTTTCGGTTTTTATTTGACAAGATGCAAAAAAACCTATAAACCGAGCTTCAGGATTTACGCAAAATATAGAAATCAATGTTTCTGACCCTCTGTTTTGCAGAGAGATATTTATATAATTGCTTGATTCCCTCAGAAAGAAAGCTATAAAATTCTATTGCGAACCAATCAAATTCGGAATTTTCCTCAGTTGAACCAGCAAGAAGGCGAGGTGGTAATATTAAGCTATTAAATGACCATTAAGGGAAGCTAAAGAATTGGAGCAATTGAACAATCATGAATGAAAATGCAAAATTTTCGGTGATATTTTCATTGCGATGAAATTGAAAGGAGAAAGAAAACACCGTGTATCGCATTCTGATTGGCGTTCTTGGCAAAAAAGAGATCTATTCAAGCGAATCGAGCTTTGAAATATCGAGATTCTTTGCGCCCCCATACCTCAGCGGTTAGCGAAACATGCTCAGAAGATTAGGCACTAACATTTACACAGTCCAATGTGAAGGAATCTTCTTTCGAGATGATTATCGTGTTTCCAAATTAATGCTTGCAAAATGAAAATGGAACTCATTGAGAATTGAGTTCTCATTGCTGCACGAGTAGACCTTGGCCGTGCTGATTGAAGGCGGAATAAAAATGGCGCGGCAATTTCAATATCACTGCCTACTCGTTCGTTCGATAGTTGCCCGCTGACTGGTTCGCCTATTCTTGTTTCGGTGGTTCTATGCCAAGGATTTGGTATAGCTCCTCTTTCTCGACGATCTCTTTTTCGAGCAATCGTTTTGCGAGTTGTTCGAGCTGCTGCTTCTTATTTATAAGCAACTCTTTGACCACATTATATGCGGACTCGACAATTTTTCGGACCTCATTATCGATTTCGGCAGCGATTTGTTCGCTGTAGGGCCGACTCTCTGGCATTTGGATGCCAAGGTAGATGCCACGCTGGCTACTGCCATACGATAGCGGGCCTAGCTTCTCACTCATCCCGTATTCGACCACCATGGAGCGAGCAATTTGAGTGGCGCGCTCGAGGTCATTCTGAGCCCCAGTGGAGATTTCATTAAATGTGATTTCTTCTGCCACTCGGCCACCCAATAGCACCTTCAGCCGACTTTCCAGTTCGGAGCGAGTCATCAAATAGCGATCTTCGGTGGGTAATTGCAGCGTATAGCCCAGCGCTGCTACACCGCGTGGAATAATCGAAACCCGATGCACTGGATCAGTATTGGGCAGGCTGGCGCCAACGATCGCATGACCGGACTCGTGATAGGCAACGATCTCCTTCTCATGCTTATTGAGCACTCGGCTTTTTCGCTCGAGCCCGGCAATCACACGATCGATTGCCTCCTCCAATTCTTCCATACTGACGATATTCTTATTGCGACGCGCCGCGAGCAACGCCGCCTCATTAATCACATTGGCCAGATCAGCACCGACAAATCCTGGGGTCCGAGCGGCAATGACGCGCAAATCCACATCAGGTGACAGCTTGACTCCGCGCGCATGCACTTTAAGAATTGCCTCTCTGCCATTGATATCAGGCCGATCGACGACAACCTGGCGATCGAACCGGCCCGGCCGCAACAGGGCTAAATCAAGAATCTCAGGACGGTTGGTCGCTGCCATGATAATTACCCCGATGTTCGGATCAAATCCGTCCATTTCGGTGAGCAACTGGTTTAATGTCTGCTCCCGCTCGTCATGCCCACCAGTGACCGGGCTAATGCTACGCGCCTTACCCAGGGCATCCAGTTCATCTATGAAAATGATGCAGGGTGATCGTTGCGCCGCCTGCTGAAATAGGTCACGAACTCGTGCTGCACCCACACCAACAAACATTTCGACAAAGTCTGAACCTGACATCGAAAAGAAGGGTACACCCGCCTCACCTGCCACAGCTTTGGCCAATAAAGTCTTACCCGTGCCTGGAGGGCCGACCAGCAGAACACCTTTGGGAATCCTACCGCCCAAGGACTGAAATTTCGCAGGATTCTTCAAGAATTCAACTACCTCTTTCACCTCCTCGACCGCCTCATCAATCCCAGCAACATCCTTGAAGGTCACTTTGGTCTGACCCTCTACATACACTTTCGCCTTGCTTTTTCCGATCGATAACATCCCCCCAGTGGGATTCATGCGACGAAAGATGAACCCCCAAATGGCCACCAAAATGAGCAGCGGAAAAACCCAAACCAATAGAAAATTCAATAACCAGCTCCGCTCTGGTTGCCCCGAGAACTGAATGCCCATTGCCTCCAACTGATTCACCAGCTCTGGATCTTCGACGCGCGTGGTTGAGAAGCTCGCCAAGGACAATCCTTTCACCGCTTCTCCCCGCTTGCGAATCGGCCCGCTTTGAGCCAGCGAATCGACCCAGGCATTGAATAATTTGCGCTTCGACTTCAGAGTTTCAGCGTTCGAAATCGTATCTGGTAAAAAGCCAAACGCCTGGTAGAGAGAATCCAATTTCGCTGGATCTGAGAAGAATCGGCCAGTAATTTTATCCTGGCTAATAAGGCAATCCTTGATCTGGCCCTTGCGCACCATCTCTTTAAATTCGCTATAAGGCAATTTAACAACGGTCTCTTTCAAAATCATGGTCTCTAATAGATACATGATCATGATACCAAAGATGATGTACCAGATCGAAAAATGCACACGCTTTTCAATCTTAATCGGGCGCTTGTTGCTTTTTTTGCTTTGCTTTTTAGAGTGCTCGCTCATATTTGAAAAAACCTTATGTCAATAGGTTCACGTGAAATATATTTTTGATTTGATCAATGAATTTGATCATCTTATTTATGAAACAATCTTCAACAATATCATTCTTGAGTTCGCCAGTTATATTTAGCTATACCTTAGATTGCTATTTTATCATCCATAGGGCTCACAAAAGCCTATCTGTAAAAACTGCGCAATTCATCAATGATCGAATTGTTAGTTTGACGTTCCCGCAAGTCGAGATGAAAAAGAATCGTCTTCAAAGAGCGACGATTTTTAGGATGCCATGGCTGATGGGTCACCTCCTCCACAAAATATCGATCAAGCTCAATAAGCTCAAGGTTGAACGGATTCATATCCAGAACGTCCTGTTCAGCAAACTCATAATGCAATGGCAGGCGAGTGAAATTTAATCGACAATAATCAATGAACGCCCTTCCCGCTTCTTCATAAAGAATAGGCAATCCATGGGTTCGACAAATGATTGGCCTTACTGGATAAATCACACATCGATCCTTTAGTAACATCGGACATGTCTCGTCGGAGTCTTTATAAAGCCTTCGGAGTCGCTTGATCCGCTGCGGAGAAAATTTTTGCAAATACCGCTCGATGATATATCCCTCTATAGAGAGAACGGTGCGTTCCACCCGGCAACATTGGCTGCAGCCAGGCTTGCAGACCAAATGTTCCCGATAGAGCGTTTCCAATGTTTCGCATCTCGAGCTGACCTTGAAAATCAGATTTCTATATTTGTACAATATTTCGTCTAAGGGCATTGATCCTTGCAAATTATAGTTATTCATTCCGCGGTCATTATTTTTGTCAAAGCATTGTAATAATTTTTTCCGAAAAAGTCAAGGGAGAATTTTTGTCAAATAAATATAGTTAAATTTCGGCATCTCCATGCAAAAGATGCATATAAAACTTGCCTTGCTCCAAATATTAGCTGCCATGATTAAAGGCTTCTCTTGCAAAATATTTTTCGGATTCTGACTTATATTTTTAGGCGATCATCCGCCTATTAGTAAATTCAAAAACTGAAGGTCGTTCAATTCCACCAGACTTTTTGCGATGAATTCGTCTGATTGGTCCACCCAAATTGGGTCTAGATATCACCACTTAGATTTTTGGAAAATAATGTAAGGCCGATCTATTTTCTCGTTAGACCAGCAAATTTCCTAATGGAGCTTGAATCCCCCTTCGCTTCACGACATCTAAACCATCGACAATTCGACCTTGCGATCTGGTTTTATATAGAATGAATGTGGTCTGAATATCAAGGGAAATTTTTGGATTAGATGATTTAATGTAATTTCAAAAGTGTATTTTCTCTGCGAACAATTTGAGCAATCTTAAAATTTTTATGGGAACTATCGCTATTGCGAAGACAAAATACTTGACATTCAACTAAAATTTCCTTATCTTTGCCAACTTTTTAAAACACCTACCAAACCAAGAACAATCAACCATCAGGAGGCTTGATATGAGAAGATTTATGTTCATCACTTTATTATTGGGATTATTCATTCTTCCACTTTACGCACAATCCAATCTCGATAACGTCCGTTTATTTCAATCCTATTTTTATGACGCACCGATCTCGAAAGCAGGCTACGGCCAAGGAGGTTTGATGTATGCCAACTACGATCTCTGGAACAGCTTTCGGATTGGTGTCATGGGTGGCTATCCAATCAACGAGAAAATAGAACTGGGCACCCAATTGCATTTTGTCAATTTTTCACCAGATAAGGGTGACGGCCAATCTGGGATTTCAGATATTGATGTTTTCGGACGTTATAATGTGTTCAACCAAGATAAGACCAACATCTCTGCTGGAGGGATGGTCTCGCTGCCGATAGGCTCAGAAGATGTGCTCGAAGGGAATCTCGATTTTGGTGCTTTCGGTGCAATCCGACATGCTTTAAATTCCCATATGTCCCTGGTCGGTACCATAGGATTGATGTTTTATGAGTCAAAGAAACCTAAATTCAATCCTAATACTTTCGAGGTTGAAGAGGAAACCTCTTACGAAAACTATCTGAATATCGGCGCCGGCCTAGTTTACGCTGTTAATAAGGAGTTCAATGTGGTTGGCGAGCTCAACATTAAAAGCGAAGGGGACTACATGTTGCTGAGCGGCGGTGCGGATTATCTATTGGGAAGTGGCCGCTTGAGAGCTGGTTTGGGGCTCGGTCTTGACGATGGCGCCCCAGATTTTCTGCTGATGGCGGGCTATCAACTTTCACTTTCAAAATGAAACACAACAGAATTTCATAAAAAAGGTTGCCGGTAACCGGCAACCTTTTTTATTTCAGAGAAATGTAAAAGACTCGGTCATTCTAATCCGCTTTTCAGCTTACTGATTGTAATTCAATCTTCTTCTTCTCATAGAGACCATCCTTGAATAGCTGCTATTCGTGAGCTAAAATAATAAGTGCAATTGTTAGGGGGAATGAACATCCAACTTAATTAGCGTAGCATTAATTGGGTTGCGAGCCCTAAAAAAAACTTACAGGAGCAATCGATGAGTTATAAACAGTTGCCTTTGAATAACGGGTTGAGGTTAACGTCTATCTTAAGATTGGCTTAATAAGATCGAATTTATAATTGTAAAACACCCTCTTATTATCCCACTGATTGAAACAACCCAACGGTTTTTGTTCTGAAATTTTAATACTCCATAATTCTCCCCACGGATGATAGGACGACCACGGATAGTTTTTAAATAAAATATCAGCGGTAGTCTACCATCCGTTGGGAAAATCATCTGTTGGGTTGTTTCCATCCGTTGGAGAAAATTAAATTTTCAGTTCCTGCTATTCAATGCCCACCCTCCCAATCAACTGCTCGATCTCCAGCCTGGTGATCCTCGCCTGATAGCGGGCAGCGATCAGGGCCGTCTGGGCTCGGATTAAATTGATCTGGGCATCCCGAAATTCCAGGGAGCTGGCCGTCCCGATATTGAATCGCTCCAATTGCAGGTCTAAATTCTGCTGGGCGGCAATCAGATTTTGCTCTTCCAATCGGACCAGCTCAATCTGCTTCTGAAACGTATCGAATTTCTCCTGCACCAATCCCGCAATTTGATTTCTGACATTGGCCAAATTCAATTCCTGATTTTGCGCCTCGATTTTCGCATTTTGCAGATCGATTTTATTGCGAAAGCCATTGAACAGATTGAACGACAGCGTTAGGCCGACCGTAGCGTCTTTGCTTTGCGATTCCACCGTCCTGGGGAAAAAGGAACTGCCATCGGTGACCTTGCGCTCGGTGGTGGCATCGGAATAGCCATAGCTGGCATTAAGCGCCAATCGTGGATAGAACGCCGATTGCGCCAGTTTCACATTTTGATCTGCCACCAATTTATTTTGTCGGATGAACAGCAGATAGCTATTGCGCTCCGCTGCCAATTGAAACAGTTCCTCTCGTTCAAAATTTACCCCGTTAATGGTGATCTGCTTTTCCACATTGATCGGCGTGGCGGGGTCTCGTCCCAACAAAATATTCAGATTTTTCTGAGCAATTCGGACCTGCAATTCCTGGTTCAGCAGCGTCGCCACGTCGTTGTTGAACGAGACCTGGGCGTTTAGAAAATCTGCCGCTGAGGTGCCCCCTAAATCCCGACGCACCCTGGCTTTATTCAAGCGGGTTTCGGATACATCCCTGGCGTTTTTCGCCACCTCCAGCAGTTGCTCCTGCCGCACGAGATTGAAATAGGCGGCCAGAATGGCCACCACGGTATTCTCAATTTGAAACCGAGCCTGATATTCGCCCAGTTTGGCCAGTTCATCGTAGCGACTTTTATTGGCAAACATCTGAAATCCATCGAACAGCGTCCAGTTGAGCGAAATCGTCCCATTGAGATTTTGTGAGGTTGAATTCCCAAATCCGATGGGCGAATTGGTCTCCTGTTCCGAGGAGCGGATCTGATAATTTCCCAGCGCATCCAGCGTCGGCAGAAATCCAGAGGTGCCTTTGCCCGCATTATTTCTGGCGATCTCGGCCGTATTCCGAGCGATCTGGATATCGAAGTTATTCTTCAGTCCAATTCGGATAGCATCCTCGGCGGTGAGGATGTCCTGGGCTTGTACGCCAAAGGGAATCAAGAAAAATAGTAGAATGTATTTTTTCATTGTTAGAGTTCCTAAAAATTTTTTATTACCTTGACCAATAAGTAATTTTTGGTCTCAGAATTGAAAGGTCTCAGAAAAGAATCTTGATTTTAAATTCTATGACCTTTCAATTCTGAGTATAATTAGTGTCCGTCCGAAAACTAAAGATTTTTAAGAAGTATGTCATTCCGAGCGAAGCGAGGAATCTATCAATGATTGAAAACATGGGACTTCCAGATTCCTCTCCGCCAGTTGGCGGATCGGAATGACCGCTTTTAAGAAAAATCGCTAATTTCGGAGAGACTCTCATTAGAATCCTGACGGATTAACCCCATGAATCTTAAATTAAAAGTTACCCTTCAATTCTGAGTGCAATTAAAATCCTGACGGATTAACTCCTTCACCCAATTAACCTACCACCTGCATCTCTTTCCATGCTGGCTCTACTTCTTCTGGCACATGTTTCTTGCCAGTTAGCAAATAAGCCAGCCAGAGACGAAATTTATTTTGTACCAGATATGAAGCTGGCAGAATGATCAACAATAAGAACGTCCCAAACAGCAAGCCATAGGCGAGAGAAACTGCCATCGGGATCAGAAATTGGGCCTGACGACTGGTTTCAAACATCAGTGGGGCCAGGCCTGCTACTGTGGTTAACGTCGTCAAAAGGATCGGTCGCAAGCGAGAGATGCCCGCATTATAGACCGCATCAAACACCTTCTGGCCCTCCCGAACATTGCGATTGATTTGATCCACAAAAACGATGCTATCGTTAATGACAATGCCTGCCAGAGCGATGATTCCGTACAGCGATAGCGTATTCACCTGCAACCCCATAATGCCATGTCCCCAGATGGCACCCATAATTCCGAATGGGATGAATGAGAAAATATGTAATCCCTGGGCATAAGATCGAAATACCAAAAATAGAAGGATTAGATTAGCTAATAGGGCCACAGAGAAAGCACTGCGCATCGATCTTTGCATTTTCTCCTGATCACGGGATTGGCCTTCAAAGGAAACTTGAACTCCCTGTACCTGCGCCAACACGTTCGGCACCACTCGCTCTCGAATCTCAGCCAGGATTGGCGGTAGATCGATGTTTGTATCCACAAGATCCGCCTCTACTCGCACCTCTCGCTTTTTCTCCAGGTGGTTAATGGCCGAAATGCCTCGTTTGATCTCATACGTTGCCAACTCGCTGAACGGATATTCCGCTCCCGTACTGGTTCGAATGCGCATCTGATCTAAAAATCCCAATGCCGCCCGATCTTCGGGGCGATACCGCACCCAGACCCGAATTTCATCCCTGCCCCGCTGAATCCGTTGCACTTCCTGGCCGAAAAATCCCTGCCGCACCTGCCCTGCCACATCTCGCAGCGTCAGTCCCAGCGCATAAGCACGGGGCTTGAGCGTGATATTGATCTCCCTTCGGCCTTCCTGATTGGAGTCGGTGATATCTTTCAGCGTCGTGAACTTGCTGAGTTCTGCAACCATCAGGTCTCGGGCTTTGTTCAGTTCTTTTAGATTATTCCCCAACAAACTCACCGAAACAGGCTTGCCAAAGACACTGGTGCGTCCGAACGAAATTTTCTGCGCTTCGGGCACAGGTCCAACTGCCTGGCGAATGCGATTGGCAATAATGAAGCTTTCCATATTGCGCTGTTCGCCGTCTAACAGTTGTAGGGTCAATCGCCCTGCGTGGCTACCTGCATCGCCAAAATCGTTGCTGCCGATGTCCCGCTTGATGCCGAGGATCACATCTTTTTTATCTGCACGCTCCTGCTTCAATTGGTCATTCACCTGCCAGGTGATGCGTTCGATCTGCGCCAATAGCGAATCCGTATCCGCTTCCTGTCGACCAGGCACCAGCGAAACGTTTATGGGCAGCGTATCCCCATCGATAAATGGGAAAAAAGTGACGCCGATGAATCCGCCACCGAGCAAGCCGATGGTCAGAAACACGAACGCAAACGGAATGGAGACCGTGATCCACTTGCGCCGCATGGCCAATTTCAATGTCGGCCCATAAATTCGATGCGTCAGGTATGCGATCATTTTTTCGATTTTTTGCCGCACAACCGATAGCTTCTGTTGAGGTCGGAGCGCCTTTGAATGCGCCAGATGAGCGGGCAGGATCGTAAATGATTCAATCAGAGAAAATGAAAGCGCCGCTACCACGACTACCGCCATCTGCCAGATGAACTTGCCCAGGAAGCCGCTGAGGAAAAAGAACGGCAGAAAGGCGATGATGGTAGTTAGAACCGAGGTCGTTACAGGCCCTAACACCTCTACGCTACCATCCAGGGCGGCTTTCAGGGCGGGTTTGCCCCGCTCGTAGTGGGAATAGACATTTTCACTCACCACGATTGCATCGTCCACCAGGATTCCAACCACGATAATCATACCAAACAGCGAAATCGCATTGATGGTGATGCCCGATAAATTGGCGACGATGAACATCCCTGCAAAAGCCACGGGCAAGCCCATAGCCACCCAGAATGAAAGCCGAAGATTCAAGAAAAATCCCAACAGAATGAGCACCAAAATCAAGCCCATGATGCCATTGTTCACCAGTAACGACAGCCGTTGCCGCAAGGGAATTGTGGTGTCGTCGATAATCAATGCCTGGACTTTATCATTGCTCTCATTAAATTTTTGAACGATGGTTTTGGCAGTCTTGGCAACGGCCAAAATATCTTCCGCAGTCGTTTTATCGACATTCAGCACCACCGCCGTGCGACCGTTATAATACGATCGATCTGGGCTGTCCTCCCAACTCTCCTTAACTGTCGCCACATCTCTCAGGTAGATCACAGTGCCATCGGGATTGCCTCGCACGACGAGATTGAGCAATTCGTTGGCAAAATAGTTTTTGCCATACGCTCGGATCAACATCTCCTCATCACGGGTCTCCAATTTTCCGCCTGAAATGTTGATATTGGCCGAAGCCACCGCTCGGGAGATCTCATCGAACGTCAACTGATAGCGGCGCAAATCGGCCTCCGCCACTTCAATAGAAAATTCCAAATTGGGCAATCCCTCGATGCTGACCTGTGAAATCTCTGGTGTCGCCAGCAATTCATCCCGCAAATTTTCTGCAATGTACTTCATGTTGTACCGATCGGTCTCGCCATAGAGAACGATCGAGAGCGCCCGAACACGGAATTTCTGCTCAAAAATCACAGGCCTCTCCACTCCCAGCGGAAACGACCCGATACGGTCTACGGCATTTTTGACATCAGTCAAGACTTTATCAATCTTAGCTCCCTCAGCCACCTCCACTGTGACCACACCAAAATTCTCACGAGACGTTGAGGTCACTCGCTCGATTCCGTCGAGACCATCCAGATTCTCTTCAATCTTTAAGATCACACCCTCCTCTACTTCCTCAGGCGAAGCGCCAGGATAAACGACCTGGATGATGATAAAACTCGGCTCAACTTCAGGGAAGAACGAGTATTTCATATTTGAATAAAACAGAAGCCCGAAGCCGAGGATGCTGAACATCATCACGTTGGCCCACAGGCGATATTTTATGAAAAATTCGATGATCTTTTTCATCGGCCAACCTCCTCACTGATGCGTGCTTCGGCCAACATGCCAGGTGCCACGCCTTGCAACAATTCGACGACCAGCGTATCGCCATTCTGAAGACCGCCTGTGGCGATGACCGATTCAGGCTCCTGAAATGAAATCATCACCTCTCGGTAATCCAGCCTGCCATTTTTGATCAGGTAGACGAACTTGTCCTCGTAAATCGCTCGGCGGGGGATGGCAATGCCGTTTCTGATGACCTTGCCTGGAATCTGCGCTTTGAGAAATACGCCATTGAATAGGCCATTTTGATCGCCCCGATCCACCGAGGCATACACCTGAACCGCCTGGGTTCGGGTGTCGATATTTTTGCCGATGCGCCTGATCTTGCCCTGCCACTGGCCCGCCATCTCGCTCGACGTGAAAATCACAGGCCTGGTCTGGTCGATCCACTGCACATCGATGGCAGGAATGGGCAACTCCACCTCCAGATTTTCAAGATTGATAATCTGCCCCAATTGACTTCCCACTCGAGCCGTTGCGCCAACTCTGAGATCAGCCGAAACAATCGAGCCATCGAACGGTGCGTAGAAATAATGCTTCTCCAACCGAATCTCCAGATTGCGCACCGCAAAATAAAGTTTGTACACATTGAACCGAGACAGAAACAGCTTGACCTTCTGATTGTCTGTCTCAGGCAATTCTCGAAGTTCCTCGCCGAAGCCGCAGCAGTCGAAATAGCTCTGATATTTTTCGTATTCTTCAGGAAAATCCGCCTTCAGCTCAGGCAGCACCGCAGCCAGCGCATTGAGGAATTCGCTCTTGGCGGTATTGATATCCAGCTTGATCTGCCGATCATCGATCTTCAGCAGCAGATCGCCCTTTTTGAACGATTGGGCAGGCTGGAACGGCACAGTACCTGGCATGATCTCGCCTGCCACCTCGCTGAACAACGTAATTGGCTGCGCCGACATCAATCGGCCGTAAGCGATAATCTGCGCAGGAATATCTTTCAACTGCACCACCTGCGCCGCCACCATTCTGGGCCGCACCACCGCAGGCCGCTTGGGTGGCTCCTTTTTCATGCTGATCAAGACTCGCATGGCGATAAAGCCGATGATTAAAATAATAATGGGTAGCGTAATGATAATTTTTCGTTTCATTATTTCTTCCTTTTCGATTAGTCCTTCAAATTCGTGTCCCAAAATTCCATCAGTTGGATTCCTTGATCCGTTGGAGATACAAACAAAAAAAATCATCGAACCAACTGCCAATGGATATCATCAATTCGCTCAAATTAGCGGACTTGGCGGTTTGAGGTTTCTTGAATATGAATCAAGCAAAAAGCTCAAATCGTTCATGCTATTAGATGCAGGAAGGGAGAATTAGGTGCAGGCATAATTCTCAGGTTTAAGTATTTTCATTATATCATTCGTGGCTCAGATGCAACAAAGTAGTAGCAATATGAATCTCGGTTTGGGTTTTTATTTTTAATTGAAATCTTAAAAATAATCACATTGGAAAGCAAAGGGATTTACGTCCCGAAGATGGTAGAACGAAGGATTAAATTTAGACGGGCAAATGTGAGATGAGAGTGATATTTAATTTAAAATAATTTTTTCATCCCACATTTGCCGCACATTAAAATAGTCTGGACGTTGCAGTTTTGAACCAAAAGTTACCAAATGAAAAAGACGCAGGTTTAGTATATTAAATCTGAAAAGATCTACTTTTTCATTTTCCCATCCAAGCTCCAGTTGCCGGCCCCGTAAGCTGCTAGTAGGAGCAAGCCGCCGAGCATGGATAGATTCTTCATGAACATGATCATCTGAATTTGATCGGCAAAATTGGTGTGGAAAATTAAGGTTACTGGGATCATGAAGATAATTAGTGCTAAAGCAGCCCATTTGGTTTTGAAACCGATGAATATGAGAATGGCTCCCACAATTTCAATTATGATAGCCGCTACTAAAAATAAGTCAGTTAGCGGCATTCCAGCAGCAGCCATATATTGTTTCGTTCCATTGAAATTGGGGATTTTTTGGATGCCAGAAAGGAAAAAAATCAATGTCAATAAGATTCGACCTACAAAAATAATTGCATTTTTCATATTTCTTTCCTCCTCATTTGATTTTGATTGTTTTTATCTGATTGTATATTTTTTGTTATGGCCGACTTCGGGATTTTTTTGTCATTTATGCCAATGAAGCTAAAATTAGTTCACTACGCAAATGCCGCCATAAATGCCTTTCAATTGAATTCAAGCGATCGAATCTTCGTTCATTGAAGGTTATTATTGATAATATCTCACAAGCTCTTCTCTTTTTGTAAAGCGCAACCTCAATTTCAGAAAGTCGGCGATGAGTGAAAAAATGTATGGGTTCTCAATTTTTGGTCCTTTTTGGCCCGACAACGAGTGTTACGATTCCTGTCTCACCAATACTTCCCTCTATCGTAGCTTGAATATCTAAAAATTTTTGAACCACTGTCATATTGGTCAGTAAATGATTGGTAACTTTCGATACCGTGAATTCTGAAGTTCCATTTACGACCGCCAGCGGCAAGATCAATTGGTCAGCCAGATATTTATCAAGGCATCCTTCCGAAGCGAGATATTCCTCCAATTCGGAAACGGCTTCATCTGCCACTTGTTCTGCACGTTTTCTAATTTCTCCCAGCGCAGTAAAACACCCGCTTCCTCCCTCAAAATGAGCGCGCAAGAGCATCATTGTGCCTTTGTGCCGCGATTCTAATCGTTCGATGGCAATTTCTGCTGAATAGCCCAAACGCTCCAATCTTTTTAAGGATTGATTGCGCTGACGCTCGGCGATGGAAATATCGAGGTTCGCAATTGCAGAAATGCCCGTGAGGTTCTTCAGATTCCCACGGTTTATTAATTGAAGTGAGTTGAGCTTTTCTGCTGGCGCAATCTCTGCACGTATTTTTCCATCTCCTACTGGATAGAATCCAGCTCGATCCAAAAAGAGCTTCAAATGAAAGCCAATCTTTTTGAGATATAGGAGCCATTGATGGGTGAGATAATGAAAACACGGGCTCCATGGGACATGGGTGCCACCAGTGATGCATAAACTTGAAGGGCCGTTAGACAGCGCCAGCGGCAAATAAACAGTATGGAGCACCAGACTTGTGGACCCAGCCGTACCAATGTCAAACTGATATTCTCCAGGTCTCACAGCTCCTGGCTCAAAGATTAAATGAGTGGAGCCTATTTTTTCGCCCTTAGTCGCGCCATTACTGATTAATCGCGCAGCTTCAACGCATTTCAGGTGCTGAGGCTGCAATCCCGGCCGTTTGCGTTTGGCTCGGATATTATAAATCTCAAATGGCTCGCCAGTGATCAATGATAATGTCAGCGATGTTCGCAGCACTTGTCCCCCACCTTCTCCAAAAGAACCATCAATCTGGATCATGTTCAACTCCGAAACAATTTTCAAATCTTTGCTTTCTCATCGCGCGATTTTTAATTTTTAGAGCCCGCGGAAACGATGACTCTCACCTCGTCTAATGACTTTAAAGAACGAAATCAATATCTATTTGCCAGGAAATTCCAGTAAAGCAGGCGTCTCGACTGCAATAAATATTATCATTCCCAGCATAAAATGCAACACATTTCTTCAATGAACATCTCACGGTATCATATTCCATGGATTCAGGTTGATCACCAAATTTTTGGTGAGAGTTTTTTTGATTTGTGTGACGTTGAAAAGAGCAAAGCCAAATTTTTGCTTGACTTTTAAAAATTATCAAAATATATTTAGCCTTCCATTTAAAATTTTTTAAAAAATAATTCGAATTGGAGGACTACTGCATGGGTCAGGTTCAATTTGCGTTACTGGATTGGGTGTGGATGATTCTGTTTTTGATCTTGATGATCGGCTGCGGCGCTTTGTTTTATCGATTAGGGAAGCGTTCTGAAGCCGATTTCTTTTTGGCTGGTCGTGGGTTGCCCTGGTGGCTGCCGGCAACATCCGTCTATGCCACGCATACTGCCACTGATACGCCCATGTGGGTGACTGGTGTGATTTATAAACACGGTTTGGCAGGGCTGTGGTACACTTTTTTTTCTGCATGGTGCGCGGTCTCAGCATTTGTTTCGACTCGGATATTTCGTCGCTCGCTCGCCTATTCGCAAGCGGAGTGGCAGACCTTGCGATTTAGTGGATTGGGGGCAGAACTGCTCCGCGGTTGGGTCGCTGGTTGGCAGATCTTCATGAACATGTTCATCCTCGGCTGGGTTGGTATTGCCATGGGAAAAGTTTGTAACTATGCCTTTGGCTGGCCGAATTGGATCGGATTGATCGTATTTTCGGCAGTCTGCGCAATATATGTCACGGCCGCTGGATATTGGGGGGTCGTGATGGCAGATTTTCAGCAAGGTGTCATCGCGTTTTTAGCCATCGTGATTGTCTCTATCTGGGGCATTATTTATGCCGGTGGACCGGGACAGATTATTGCTAAGTTAGGAGAACTTGGACAAGCTTGGCGACTGAATCCATTCCATTTCACTGCTGATTTTACCCCTGCGTGGTTCATTACGATGTTTGTGGTGGCCATTATCGGTGGAGTGGGCATGGGCACAGCCATCGATTGGTACACCGAAGCCCAACGTATTCAAAGCGCCAAGACAGTTCGCGATGCATCCTATAGCATTTGGGGTGGCACAGCTCTGGTATTAACGCGCAATGCCATCTGGGCTGCTGCGATCCTCGGTTTCTTTGTGCTTTATCCCAATATTAACGAAACCAAAGAGTATGAGTTAGGTTGGTTCCGACTGGGCTTCGAATCTCTTCCCGTGGGCATGATCGGATTCTTCTTCGCGGCCATCGTAGCCATTCATCTCTCCACCATTGCGACGCAATTGAATCTCGGAGCCATGTATTTCACTCGAGACTTATATCATCATTACATCAATCCCAAGGCGTCACCACAAAAATTGATCCTTGTGGGAAGAATAGCCACTGTGCTATTATTATTGGGATCGTTCGTCTACGGATTAATGATGGAGGAGATCACCAATTGGCTAATATTTGCCCTATGGATCATGGCCGCTGGTGTCTGGTTGCCGAACATCCTCCAAGTGATCTGGTGGCGCTTTAATTCATGGGGCTACCTCTCCGCTTGGATCGCCAATCTCAGCATCAGTTGGTTGATCGTTTGGATCCTTCCTGAGATCGGGGTCATGCCCAAGCTCAAAGATTTTGAACAATTCTGGTTATTGGTTGTCTTGATGGCGTTGATCTACATCCCGGTCACTTTGCTCACTCCGCCAGAGAACATGGATCGTTTGGTCAAATACTATGTGATGTCCAAACCGCTCGGCTGGTGGGGGCCAGTCCGGAAAGAGGCTGAACGTCGAGGGCTGTTAACCAAAGAGCTGAAAACAAGCTAATTGGAAATCAATTGATCGAACGGCCTATCAATTAATCCTTCTGAGGAATTAAAGATCGAAATTTAAACGTTGAGAAACGGAGGAATATAATGGCTTTTATCAAACGGAGTTGGACAGCAGCAGAGGCTGATGAATGGACAAAAGAGGATCTTTTCGCTTGTATCTTTGCTGTGCTTTCTTATGTTCTATTAACTATCGGGACAGCGCTATCGTTTCTGTTGCTACCGATCGGATTTATTACGCTCGCTGCTGGATTTGTCGCTTGCCTGATCATGTTCTGGATCATCAACCCCAAGTTAAAGGTAATCTCTGCTGACTATGAGCAAAAGCAGAAAGAATATCTCATCCAGTTGGAAAAAAGTGTCAAATGGGAGGAAGATTGATGAACACCAAAATTATCATGTTTACCATCGGGATGCTTATGGCTCTATTGGCATCATTTTTGGGTTTGATCATCGCGTGGGTCTCGTACCGAAAGCATAAAGGTTCAACTTCACCAAGAAAGAAGGAAGCGTAAAATGACGGTCATGCCTCTGATTTTATTAGCTGCCCGGGTCGGTGGAACGATTCACGGCATCGTAATCCCAACTCTCATTTTTATCATATCGTTCGTGGTGACCTGGCTCTTATATAAGCATTTTTCCGCAAAGCATTAATGGCTCGCTATGATCAATGGCAATTTTGAAGGATGCCACAATGCTGACAAAATTATTGGTCATTTATCTGTAGCTTTATTTCTATTTTATTGTCTGATTTGATGAGCATCGATAACAAATGATGTTATTCCTCATCAATGATGATTATCAAACATCAGGGAGGAAAAAGCCATGCGCTGGATTGGGAGAAGGCAGAGCACCAATATTGAAGATCGGCGCGGCCAGACCACCCGTAGGATCGCTGGTGGCGGCTGTGGCACGATTATTTTGGTCCTGATCGTCTGGCTGTTGTTTGGTGGCAATCCATTAGAGCTGCTAAATAATCTGCAGCCAGTTGGAGATCAAAGTTCGGTATCGCAATATCAGGGGACAGCAGAGGAGAACGAGCTGGCTCAATTCGTCGGTGTGGTATTGGGCGACACCGAGGATGTTTGGCATGAACTGTTCCGCCGGCAGGGTCTTGCATATCGAGAGCCCAAGCTTGTCTTGTTCTCAGAAGCAGTTCAATCCGCCTGCGGTTATGCCAGTGCCGCAACTGGACCGTTCTATTGTCCAGGGGACGAGAAAGTCTACATCGATCTTTCGTTTTTCCGAGAGCTGCAACAGCGCTTTGAAGCACCTGGCGATTTTGCCATGGCCTATGTCATTGCCCATGAGATTGGACATCATGTCCAGAATTTGCTCGGCATCAATGACCGAGTCATGGCGATGCGCAACCGCATGAGTCAGCGCCAATTCAATCAGTACCTGGTTCGACTGGAATTGCAAGCAGATTTTCTGGCTGGCGTTTGGGCCCATCATGCTCAAAAATTGCATAATATTTTAGAAGAGGGCGATGTGGAAGAAGCGATGAACGCTGCAAGCGCAGTCGGAGATGATCGGATCATGAAACGAACCCAGGGTTATGTAGTCCCAGATGCGTTTACCCATGGGACATCAGAGCAACGCGTTCGATGGTTCATGAAGGGCTTCAAAACCGGAGATATCAATCAAGGCGATACTTTTAACGCGGATTTTCTGTGATCTCGCCAATCAATTTAACACTCAAAACTTATTTTCGGGTCAATCTTGCAATCCAAATGATGCTATCCATGACATTTCGGAGTTTCTTTCATTCCTAATTGGCTCAGGGCTTTCAATCTGAATCTCAGGTGCCTTTTGCATGAAGATATTGCTGATTTTGAACCCGGTTGCTGGGAAAAACAAAGGCATTGCAGCGCTCCAGCGAGCAGATCTTTTTTTGAAAAAACATGATATCAGTTATGATCTTCTGGTATCGGAATTTGCGGGACACGCCATCCAATTAGCCCAACAAGTAGAACCATCCAAATACGATGGAATTGTCGCTGTCGGAGGGGACGGTACGCTGTTTGAAGTGGTGAATGGCTTGCTGAAACAGCATTCGAATCTCGCCATCCCCATCGGACAGATCCCCGTCGGTACAGGCAATTCATTTATCCGAGATTTGGCGATTCATAGCATCGAAGATGCGGTTGCGAAAATCGCCGCTGGCAGGACTAAAAAGGTCGATGTCGGATGGTTCAGACATCCAGAAGGAGAGCATTATTTCATTAATTTGCTGGGCACAGGATTTGTGGCGAATGTCGCCCATCGAGCCAAGAAGTACAAAGCGCTCGGCGCCGCAAGTTACGTTTTGGGCGTTTTTGAAGAAGTCGCACTATTGAAGTCTCTGCCGACCGAAATAATTATTGACGGCAAGGTATATCATCGAGATGCGATCTTCATTGAGATCTGCAATTCCACCAAAACTGGTGGCAATATGATCATGGCGCCCAATGCGAAGATCGATGATGGTTTTTTGGACATCATTTTGCTCAACAAAATCTCTCGGACCAAACTATTGACGATTTTTCCTCAAATCTTCAAGGGAACCCATGTGAATGAATCCTGCGTGGAAACTTTTCGAGGTCGGCAGATCAAAGTTGCCTCAGAGCCGGCACAGAAGCTGACCCCAGACGGGGAAGTGTTTGGGACGACCCCGATTGAGGTTTCTATTTTTCCAAGTAAGATCAGCATGTTTTGCTGAAGCTATGGATTTCGGAAATTGGGTGGGATTTGGTTGTATCAATTTCTGGGATGAAGCAATTTCAACTCATAAAATACTTGATCTCAGCATTGCTTTGGGCAATTGGCGCGGTGAATTTCTTTTTATTAGCCATTATTGTGATTGCTGTAACCTTGATTTTTAAGCCTCGTCAATACGATCGCTTTGTCAAATGGCTCTGTCGGGCATTTTTGCGATCGATTTTCATCAAGGTCGATGTCATTGGCTTAGAAAAAATTGATCCCCAGAAAACCTACCTATTCATGTCCAATCATGTCAACATTTTCGACGTTTTTTTGCTCTACGGCTACATTCCAAATTTTGCCCGAGGCGTGGAACTGGATGAGCATTTCCATTGGCCCATTTGGGGCAAAGTGATCACTCGGTTCGGCAATATCCCTATTAGTCAAAGCCGGGTGACGAGCGCATTGAAGAGCCTGGAACAAGCCCGAGCCGCTCTGTGCGAAGGTACATCGATCATCATTCTACCAGAAGGACATCGCACCAAAGACGGACGATTACTGCCATTTATGCGCGGTCCGTTTCTCCTCGCCAAAAAGTCTGATGCACCGATTGTTCCCACCGTGATGATCGGCGCTTTTCAAATTAAACGCGTCAATCATTGGCTAATTCAACCAGGGACTGTAAAATTCGTCATCGGGGATGTCATTCATCCAGAGACGTTCCAATCGTTGACCAGCCAGCAGCTTCGTGATTTGGTTCGAAATAAAATGCAGCAACTCATCGATCAATATGAATCATAGTGAATCCATCAAATTGGGTTTGCAAAACATCTCATGATAAAAAATTTCATCCATCACTCGCTCATTTCTTTTGCACTATCCCGCGAGCAATTCATTTTCCCAGCTCTCAGAAAATTATCAGTTGATTTATGATTCTTCAACTTGGAAAATCTGCGAAAAATTGATTTGATCTATAGCTTAAAGATGAGGCCAATAAGTGCATAATGGAGCAAAGCAAAATTATAGACTATATCATTGTCCGCTCCGCCTTCGAGCGCGCGATATCCGAATTTCAGATGGGCGCGATTTGACAATTGATAGCTGAGCGCCGCCATGACATCCTCTGCCCTCCCCTGCGGAGCTGCAAGCGCATCCCCATCCAATAATAGACCAAAACGATCATAAAAATTCCATAGCAGTCTGAAATGGACGATCGGAACGAATCCCACATTCGTTTTCTTGCCCTCAATTCCATTGCCACGGACGCTGATCTCTGCATCGCGAATTTTAGCAGTGAAGCCAACTCCCAATTTCAATCGCTCCTTTCTCAGAAAATCATAACGGTATATCAATCGATAGGAATTAAACCGATATGTTGCGTCCAGAGGAGTATTGGCTGGGAACAGTTTACCTTGAAAAACCAATTCACGGTCCAATTGACCAGTGGAATTCAGAGATAATGGGGCAATTAGTAAGCCCAAATGATGCTTTGGGTTGAAATCGTAAAATATTCTTGCCCGAAAGAAGACCGATGGATCGATGGTGAGTTCCTCAGATAACGAGAATAGTGTCCCGCCATCACCTGGGATACGGACATCGTTGTACCCGCTAAATACAGCACCAGTCTCGAAGTCAATCTGAAATTGCGCCATGAGTGATGTTGCCGTCCAAAATTGAAGAACAAGAATGAATAAAAATTTCGGTGATTTATGCATTTTACTTCCCTCACTGAATTTTAATTTTGACTGGTTCACAATAATTGTCGTCCATTTTTTTTCTGGTACAAAGATTTTGCTGATTATCATGTTTTGGGCTCGATGCTACAATTCTTCAATGGCGTTAAGGTATTCGTTCGCTTGTTTCAAAATTTTGGCCCGTTCCTCAGCAGAAAAACGATCGAGCAGGCGATACATCATGGCTATTCGAGGATTATGGGCGAGTTTATCCCGATGCCGCTCATAGAATGACCAGTAAAGGCTATTGAAAGGACAAGCTCTCTCGCCATATTTCTTATTCGGATCATAAAAGCAACCAACGCAATAATCGCTCATTTTTTGAATGTATTTTGCAGTGGAGATATATGGTTTGGTTGCTACAAGGCCTGCATCTGCAAATTGGCTCATCCCTCGGGTGTTGGTGATCTCGACCCATTGAATTGCATCGATGTAAACTCCCAGGTACCATGCATCGACTTCGTCTGGATGAATTCCTGCCAACAGGGCAAAGTTGCCAGTTATCATTAGACGTTGAATGTGATGAGCATAGGCATATCGCAGCGATTGTCCGATGCAAAAACGGAGACATTGCATTTTCGTGTCACCGTCCCAATAATAATGCGGCAGGTGACGATAATGCCCAAAAAAATTTTGATCTGCATAATCAGGCATATGCGCCCAGTAGACACCGCGCATATACTCACGCCACCCAATGATCTGACGCACAAACGCCTCGATCTGCGGGAGGCCGATTTTAGTTTTATTTTGTTCCCAGACTTCGAGCGCCGATTCCACCACTTCCATCGGATGCAGCATCTTGGTGTTCAGCGCAAATGATAAACGGGAATGAAACATGGACCAGTGCGCTTTGTTCATCGCATCTTGATAGCGGCCGAAATAGGGCAAGCATCGTTCAATGAAAAAGGTCAGAACTTCTATCGCTTGTTTGCGATTAATCGGCCAGATCAGTTCATCGCCGCATTCACCAAAAGTTTTAACATTTGATTTGGCCAATAATGTGTTCAGTTCTCGAATATCATTCCGAAAAACAATCGGCGATGGGACAGGCACTTTTTTATCGTATGGAGCTCGATTCTCAGGATCGAAATTCCAAACCCCTCCAATGGGTTGATTATTCTCTATCAGCAAACCGTACCGTTTCCTCATCATCCGATAAAACGATTCCAACAAATAAGACTTTTTCCCGCGAAAATGATTGGCCACGTCCTCGCGACTTGACAGGAAGTGCTCCGTATCCGATGCCTTTGAGGGAATCGTAAGCGAATCACAGAAATCGTGCAATTGCTGATTCAGGCGATATTCATCGGGCAATTGGTATTCGAAGCGGTTGATATTGTATTGTGAGATCAATCGAGAGAGATTCTGCGGGATCGATTGGGTGTTATCTGGATCATCTAATTTCAAATATAATATTCGATGGCCCCTATCACTCAGTTGCTTGGCAAAATCGCGCATGGCTGCAAAAAATGCTAGGACCTTCTGAATATGATGCATGACATAATCGGTCTCTTGTCGAACTTCCATCATCACATAAAGCACCTGTTGATCAACTGTTTTGAACCAAGAGTGATTGGGATTGAGCTGGTCGCCCAAGATGAGACGCAAAATCATAGCGTTGATTTTCTTTTTCCATGTTTATCAAATCATGAGCGCGTCGTGAAGCTGATGCTTGCTTTTATTAAGTGTTAATCAAATTTCACGAAATTTTATATCTATTCTAATCTTTGTCAGAATGGCCTTTACGATGAGCTAGACGTTGGCAATTCAACCCGATGATAAATTTCCCGCAGTGAAATTTGAAAATCGATTTTGGTGAATTTCAAAATGTCATCAGGATTATCATACTCGGTTAAGACCCATTTGCCTTGCTCGCCGATGTAAAAATGCTCAACATGCACTGTGTATTGATCGATCAATATATATTCTTTAAATGAAGGAATGGCTCGATAGAAAACGAACTTCTCCCCTCGATCATAATTTTTCGTCGATTCAGACAGGACTTCGATAATGACCAATGGATTGGTGATAGTATCATCTCGACCAGGATAGAATTCAATTTTGCCACAGACAATCATGATGTCGGGATAGGTGAATAGGTCCTTTTCGTCAATCCATAGTCGTACATCCGTTGTAAAAGCCCTACATTTTTCATCCAAACGGTTGCTTAGTTTGCTTACCGTATTCACTATAATCTGGTTATGATTGACAGATGTTCCAGCCAGGGCAAAAATTTCACCCCGATAGTACTCACTTTTATATTCCGCTGTTTCTTCCAGGGCTAAATATTCTTCAGGAGAATAATATTTCTTTTCGGCAAGCTGTTCCATGGGTTATACCTCATTGTTGGATTTGAAATTGAGACCGTCAGAATATAAATGAAATTGGGGATAAAGTCAATTAAAATTCTATCGCATCTTTGTAAGAGCAATCATATAAAATGAAATTGAATTAATAATTGAAGAAAAAGATGGAGACCATTCTAGAAATGGCCTCCATCTTGCATAAAGCAGCTATTTCAAAATCGATTGGGTTTTACTCACTTCCATCAAATCATCCTTCTTCATCACAGGCGTCAACCGAAACCGATACGAATATTCCTGCGCGGCCAACGTGTATTCGGGATGCGGGCGGGCGCCCCAGGAATCATCGCCGCCGACCCCCATCTGTTTGTAATCCAGATTGAGAAACACAAAATCCCGCTCTTTCAGGTCGGTTGGGTGCATGGTGCCACGGCTCTGCTGAGTCAGGTCTTCATTGGTGTAATGCAGGGCGGAGAAGCAGATCAGCGGCAATCCCACGGCGAGCAAACCATTGCCTTTGTCATTCAAAAAAGCGACCCAGCGGACATCGGTGCGGTAGCCGTTCTCCTGCGGGCTGATGTACGGCTCGAACAGCTCTCGAACCGTGCTGCGATAGATGCCAACCAATGCGCTGGTCTTGCGATCCCAATAATTTTCATGCGGACCTCGGCCGTACCAGACGACTCGGTCGTAGCCTTTTGGAATGGACATCGTCATGCCGAAGCGGGGTAGCTCGGGCAGTTCCTTTTTCCCTGGTGTGAAATGATTGTCCACGATCACATCACCGCTGCCCAGAACGGTGTAACTGGTTCGATGGTTCGATTCGGCCTCTTTCAAATCAAAGTTGAATGAAACCTTAATTTCAGAATCAGAAATCTGTTCCACCTGAACATCAGTGATAGTGCGATCCCGACCCGCATATCGCCAGACGGCACAGCGCTTCTGCATCCCATTGCCGAAATCATTGTCCGTCGGCGCCCGCCAGAAGTTCGGCTCAGGACCAGACATGATCAGCTCTGCACCTTGAAATTTGAATGAGGAAATTGTCCCTTTCGTTTTATCAAACACAAGCTGGAAATCTTTGCCAGCGACACGGATCGCTTGATCCGACTGGCTGAATGTCAACTTGGGCGGAGAGGTTTTTGTGGTTTCCACGGTTTTCGCTTCGATAGGCAATTGGAATTGCTCATAAGCGATCTCATAGCCAGCGGGAACCAACGGCTGGGCCTCAGTTGTCCTGGCGCTGAAATTGAGAAAATATTCGACGCCTGGCTCGGGCTTGATCTTTGACAGATCGACCGTGACAATGCGGCTCTCTTTGGGCAGAATCCTCGGATTCGACAGCAATCCCTTATCGATCGGCTTGCCATCGGCCAGAATTTCCCAATGGATATCCACATCGCTCAGATCTTTGAAATCGTATTTATTGATAATTTCCACCTTGCCATTCTTCAAATCAATGGGCTTGAACTTGATGTACTGATAAACCTTTTTCACTTCTAACAATTTGGGCGTGATCTGGCGATCGGGCAGCACCAAGCCGTTGCAGCAGAAATTGCGATCGGTCTGCTCCTCTCCGAAATCGCCGCCGTAAGCATAGAATTCCCTGCCGTCCTTCGTTTTTTTCCGAATCCCCTGATCGACCCAGTCCCAGACCGAAGCGCCCTGCAGATGATCGTACTTTTCGATTACATCCCAATAGTCCTGCAAATTGCCCACCGAATTGCCCATGGCGTGGGCGTACTCGCACATAATCAGCGGCCGATCCTGCTTCTGGCTGGCGTATTTGACCAGATGTTCGATGCGGGCGTACATGGGGCAATAGATATCGGTGTGCGGCCTGAGCTGCGCCCGCTCGTAATGCACGGGTCGGGACGGATCCCGATGGTGGATCCAATCGCTGGCCGCTTCGAAATTGATGCCATCGCCCGCCTCGTTGCCCATGGACCAGATGATGACTGACGGATGATTTTTATCCCGCTCCACCATGCGCTGAATGCGATCCAGGTGCGCCTTCTTCCATTCAGGCCTGTTGGCAAAGGTCTTGTCGGGATCATAGCCCATGCCGTGCGATTCGATGTTGGCTTCATCAATCAAATAAATCCCGTACTTGTCGCAGAGCTCGTACCACTGCGGATCGTTGGGATAGTGGCAGGTGCGGACCGTATTGATGTTGTGCTGCTTCATCAATTGGATATCTTTGATCATCGATTCCAGCGTAATGTAATGCCCTGTATCGGGATGGTGCTCGTGGCGATTGACGCCTTTGATGAGGATGGGCACGCCGTTCACCAATAGTTGCCCATTTTTAATTTCCACTTTGCGGAAGCCAAATTTACAGCTTTCGATCTCCAGAATATGGCCATCTTTATCTTTTAGCGTCAAAATCACGGTGTAAAGATTCGGAATTTCCGCCGACCATTTCAGCGGATTTTTGACGAAGGCTTTCATTTTCATGATGCTCTCATCGCCTGGTGGAATGTAAACGCTATTGCCCTTCATCAAAACATCCGCACCCACGGGCTGGCGGTTCGCATCCAACAGCGTCACCTCGATCTCAGGCTTCCAACACGCCTCTTTGCCATAATTCCAGACCTTCGCCGTGACGTGGAGCAGGGCATCCTGATATTTTTCGTCCAGATCACATTTCACTTCAAAATCCCGAATGTGAACGTTCGGCGTAGCGAACAAATAGACGTTGCGGTAAATGCCGCTCAGCCGCCAGAAATCCTGGCATTCCAGATACGAGCCATCGGACCAGCGATAGACCTCGGCCGCCAGCACATTTTTGCCAGGCCGAAGATATTTGGTGATATTGAACTCCGCAGGCGTGCGGCTATCCTTGCTAAATCCGACCTTCTCGCCATTGATCCACAGGTAGAACGCCGACTCCACGCCATCGAAATGGATGAACACCTGGCGATCCTTCCAGTCGGCAGGAATCTCAAATTCGGTGCGATACGAGCCCACGGGATTGAAATGCTTCTGGATGAACGGCGGATTATTTTCGAATGGGTACGGAATGTTCAAATAGATCGGGATGTCGTAGCCCTGCATCTGCCAATTGCTGGGCACGGGAATTTCTTTCCACTGGCTGACATCAAAATCTAATTTATAGAAATCTCGGGGACGATCATCGGGCGTCTTCACCCAATGGAATTTCCAATTACCGTTGAGAGATTTGAAATATTTCGAGGCGAAGCGATTTCCTTCGATGGCTTTGATTGTATTTTCATAAGGCATCAGCGTGCAGTGTGGCGGCTCGGTGTTGATGGCGGTGATCTGGGGATTTTCCCAGTCGTTTGGTTCGGTGGCAGAGGCGTTGACATTTAGAATAATAAGAGAAACGACCATAACTGAAAGAAATATTTTGAAACAGAATTGCAATGAATCCATAGAATGTTCTCCTCGTCTGTTCGAATGGATAAAATGCTTTCAGGAAGAATTTATTGTTAACAAGACCAGTCTTCAATCTTTAATAAGGGGATATTTTTGAAATCATTCACATTGCGAGTCACCAAAGTACCATCGTGACTCAAGACGATGGCAGCGATCTTTAAATCCTGGACACCAATTCGGATTTTTTGTTCTCTTAATTTTTGAAAGTAAGCCTCAGCATGTGCATCCTATATCAGCACATCAAAGCCACAAAGATAGTCTAATGTTCGAGAGAGCCAGAAATAGGCCTTCAAGCGATCTTCTGGCTGCTGTGCTCTTCTGACTTGCGCCAGGCGACCTTTAAATATTTCTTCGACAGTAATGATAGTGATACCAATTTGTTCAGGTGAGATTTTTTGTAGACGGGATTTGAGTGGTTCGTGCCCTCGTTGATGTAAGCTGAGATGATCGGTGTCTAATACATAAAGTCTCATTTGCCTGATTGCCTCATCTCCTTATCAATTTCATTACGATAAGAAGCGATTTCAGATTGGAGGTCATCGAAAGTGGGATCGCTTTTAAACCAGCCAAATTTCTCAAGCCAGGGGTTGGCTGCTCGAGACGGAAAAGGAATTTCAATTTGCACTAACTCAACATTGTTGGTTAGATAGTCAATAAACTTTGATCTGACCTGGGTTAGCGCCTCATCTCGAGAGTTTTCTTCTACCGATATTTCTGGCCAATCTTTTATTCTTGCAAAATACTTGTCTTTCTTTTTGTGAATTATAACGTCGCAAACCATAAATTCATCTCCCAATGCCAAAACAAATCCAAATCAAATATAAAAAAATATAATCTAAAAGTCAATAGTAGTTTTCTGGATGGAGTAATTGATCAAATATAGTTAATAGCGTTCCTAAACCTTTGAGGTTTAGGAACGCTTATCTAACGCTTGATTTGATCCAACTCCTCCAGCTTCACCCTCACACTCACAATAAACGGCGGCTCCCCCTCGATCCAATGGCCATAAGTCGTCAGCACAAACGTCCCATCGGGCAGCACTTCGACCCCAGGATAGGCGCAATCCCCTTGGTAATGATTATCCATCAGCCGCACTCGGCATTGGCCTTCTCGGCCGTTCACAATATCGTCATACGTGCCGACCCAGGCGACCCAATCGCCCTGGGTGGGAGATTCACGAGCCATATCCCGAAACGAAATGAGCAATCGGCCATCGGGCGCATATTTTCCCGTATGGCGATCGCCTGTGAGGGAAGCGGGCAACTCCCGAGGCGGCGTCCATGTTTTGCCTTCGTCATTGGAAAAGATCACAAATGAATTTCGGACACGGCGGTTCTCTCGGAGCAGGGCAGCCAATTGTTTCCCATCAGGAGAGCGGATCACACCAGGCTCGCAGAGATGAACTTCGGTTGTTTTCAAAATCGCCACAGGAAACGACCAATGAAGGCCTCCATCCTTGGAAAACGTCTGATACAGTGTGAAGGTATCGGTCACCACCCCATCTTTCCGAAAAAATCGCCCATCGTCGTGAAACATGGCTAGGTAATGTCGTTTCCCAGTTTTTAATTCGACCAGGCTGCTCATGACCACGATCCCGCCCCAGTCTCCAATTGGCTGCAGCGGCGTCCAACTCACGCCATCGTCTTCGGAAACCGCCATTCGAGCAGGGTACAACCCCGAAAATAGGATTAGCCGCTTCTTCCCCCGTGGATCGATCACCCGATGGATGGTAGGAGTTTCCAATGACGTCGCCCAATTTTCAGGCACGGGCAGCCGCTCGCTCCAGGTCAAGCCGCCATCGGTGCTTTTTTTCATCACGATCGGCCCTCGGCCATGGCCCTTGGGATAAACAGCGATGATGGTTTTTCCATCTTCCAGTAAAACCGTGGTCGGATGGCCGAGATATTGGCCTGACTCTTTATCGACGATTATTTGGCGATGGTTTTGATGGGTAAGATCAATTGTTGGAATGGTAAGTGCTGCTGGCAGGGGAACTGAACTTTTTAAGAATTGATGATCGATAAGCACTGGCCTGTTACTTCTGTCTAATTTTTGACAGGAGATCAAACCAAAAGGAAAGATGAAAATGAGCAGTCTGAGAATAAGTGGGACGATGGAATTGTTTATTTTTGCAGTCAAAAAAATTATAAAGCGTCTACTTACTGCTGCCATGGGTTGACCGTTAAAAAATAGCCACCTTCTGTAACAAAGTTAAGGCAAATTATGATAATTTTACAATCAATCAGTTACATGTGGGCGACCCCACGTAGGCTTTCCTAAACGTCAGAGGTTTAGGAAAGCTTTCCCCCATAATATCATCCTCGATTATTCATTTTCAATTTTATTTTTCGATAAATCCAATCGATGCTCTCCCGATAAAAACGATAAAAATCATCGCTGCTAAAATCAATTAAAAGCTCGGGGAATAAACTGGGATTCTTTTCAATGAAGTTCAATCCCTGTTCGATTTGATAGGCTACCGTTGGTGGGTCATCAAAGATGGCATCCTTTTTCCGTGCATCCTCATAAAGCCCCTCAAGCGACGAGATATTTAATTTTCTATTGATGAAATAGAAATCGATGAAATCTTTGGGCTCAATACGGCTGGCTATTGTACAAAATTTATTTGTGACGATGTTATGTGCTGTATCGACCAATAGAAACAAGTTCGAGTCGAGAAAATACTTTTCCCGCTCCTCGTCAAACGACAATGGATCAATCATAAAATCGACTCTCACATTTTTGAGTAGCGCCGAGAGAAAATTTGCAGATTCTTTGATCTTACTATACTGGTTTCTCCAATTGGATTTCAAAAAGAAATCGATTTCTGATAGATCAGTTGAACTGAGCGTGAAAAAATCCAAATCATTCGATCGGCGATGATGCAAATAGAACACCGCCAGCGCAGTGCCTCCAGTCAGAAAAAAATTGTCCCCAAGGACTTTCTTGTTGACCAGCGCCATAAGGATTTCCCGCTGCGTGGCTGAAGCATAGCAATTCTTATTTTCTTTCAAAGTTGCTGTAAACTTCAATGAGCCGTTTCCATTTCTTGGTCGCATAATCAGTCAGTTTGAGTCTGTCTAAATTTTGAGAAATTTCATAGATCGTGAAAAATTTCAATACATCGACCACCCGACCATGTTCGAGGAAGCGATTCATGATCCAATAATAAATATCCGAGTTCTTTTTTGTATGGAGAGTCGAATTCAGATAGTTCTCATCAAGGAATTGGGGATAATCCCAAAAAACCGCCTGCAGCTTCATCTCGCACCCAACTCTATTTGCTCATAATGAGCGACAGCCTTCATGCGTTAATCAATTAAACAATATCAAATGCTCTTTGAAAATGGTTACTGAATATCTTTATCGAAGAAGCGTAATTTTGTTAGGAATGCGATCCTATTATAATCATTTTTCGATAGGAATGCAATACTATTTTTTAAACAAATGTAGTCCACTTTTGAAGTGGACTACATTTCCAATAAAAATTTTTTTACAGCTAATTGCACGAATTTGCCAAATTGCGCCAGTCCATCTTTAGCGAAATTCGAATAATTAACGAAATTTGCGGTCGAAGCACAATGAAATGTAGCCCACCTTCAAGGTGACTACAATTCTGACCCTACGCCCCAATGATCCCCAGCGGCGGCCAGTTTTTCCATTTTCCTCGGGTGAAATCGGGAAAATCCACCGAGCGGCTTTTGTTGGCAATCGAGCGTTCGCTCAGTTCGGTGACAGCGCTCAGCGCTGCCGCATCGTAGACGTTCATGTCCGTCGGCTGGCCTTCCCGCAGGCATTGCACCAGGCGATAGTCCTCGATGAAATCCATACCGCCATGGCCTGCACCTCGGGACATTTCTTCCATTTGCTTCCACAGGGGATGCTCAAATTCAGCCACATATTCCTCCAGGTTCTGCCAGCGATGAGCAGGGCTGCGACCCTCGATATGGATTTTCTGTTCGGGATATTTTTGCACCAAACCCTTGGTTCCCTGCAGCAAGATGCGACGGCTGTATGGTCGGGGCAGATTGGTATCGTGCGTCACCAGAATAGTCTGGCCATTTTTGGTGCGGATCAACGTGCTGACGACATCGCCCAGGGCGTATTTCTGCTTGGCCTCGGGACTGTCGGGGCCAAATTTGGCTTCGGCATAAAGATTCAGTCCCCGAGAATTGCAACTCATGGAAACCAGGTAATCGAATTGATTGCCCCGATTGATGTCCAGCCACTGCGCCACGGGTCCCAGGCCATGGGTGGGATATAGGTCCGCATTGCGCTGGATGGAATATTTGATGCGCCAGCGTTCTTCATAAAAATCGCTCAATTTCAACTCCCGCAAATCATGCAAGTAGCCACATTCGGCATGAAGCAACTCGCCGAATAGTCCCTGACGAACCATATTGAAAATCATCAGTTCGGTGCGGTCGTAGCAGCAGTTCTCCATCATCACGCAGTGCTTCTGATATTTCTCGGCCGTCTCCACCAGTTCCCAGCATTCGTCGATGGTCAATGCCGCAGGCACCTCAGTGGCGGCATGTTTGCCGTTTTTCATCGCAGCGACGCAGACAGGGACGTGCCATTCCCAGCCCGTGCAGGTAAAAACCAGATCCAGATCCTGCTCCTGACACATCCGTTCGAAATCCCGCTTGCCACGGGAATACCCAGTCGGTTTGGGCTGACCTGCTTCCACTACTCGCTGCTGCATTTTTTCAACTTTTTCGGGCACAATATCGCAGATGGCTTTGACCTCCACGCCTTCGATCTTCAAGAAATTTTCCACATGGCTGGA